>CALZHS010000054.1 GCA_945787265.1 uncultured Gammaproteobacteria bacterium
TCGTATTCCTCTTTTTTACCAGCCCAACCGCTTCCCATGCATTGGCAAACGCGGCGCAACATAGCGGTCTGAAGCCCAGTCTGGATAGAGAAGACCGAGGATGGAAGAAGCATCATGATTGATATTGTTATCACTATCACCTTGATGGCCTATTTGGCGATCACCGCGGTAGCTATCGTACGCATGACAAACCTGTTTGCAATCGTCATGCTGTATGGGATTTTCACTCTGCTGTCAGCCGGTCTGTTCGTGGTTATGGATGCCCCCGATGTGGCCTTTACCGAGGCGGCAGTGGGTGCCGGAATCTCTACGGTATTGATGTTGGCCACCCTGGCATTGATCAAAAGACCACAAAAACCCCTCTTCGCAGAGGCGCCGCAGGCGCACCGTCCATGGTTGCCGCTGGTCGTCACGGTCATAACCGGTTCGGCACTGGTTTACGGTACCATCGATATCCCGGGATTTGGTGCACCCGAGGCGCCTGCACAAACGCATGTTGCGCGTTACTACCTCGACAATGCACTCCAGGAAACGGGGGTGCCAAATGTTGTGACCGCGGTACTGGCGAGTTACCGCGGGTTTGATACCCTGGGCGAGGTGGTGGTGATCTATACAGCAGGCGTGGCCGTGCTGCTGCTGATCGGTGGGAGACGCTCTAGAACGGCAGACAGGCCCAATGATGAGGAGAAACCCGATGAGGCCTAACCTTATCCTGCATGTTGTTGCAAAATTCGTTATTCCACTGATTATTCTGTTTGCACTCTATGTTCAGTTCCATGGTGATTTTGGGCCGGGTGGCGGTTTTCAGGCCGGTGTCATTTTTAGCGCCGCACTCATTCTTTACTCCCTGGTGTTCGGGCTCGATGCCGCAGAAAAAATCATCCCCTCACGCTGGTTACAGAAACTGGCTGCGCTGGGCGTGGTGATCTATGCCGGGGTTGGGGTAGCGTCCTTGCTGTCAGGGGGTAATTATCTCGATTACACGCCTTTGGGCAGCAATCAGGTTGCCGGGCAACATCTGGGGATTCTGCTGGTGGAGCTGGGCGTGGGCATCACCGTTGCAGCCGTCATGTTGATCCTGTTTTTTACCTTTGCAGGCAGGGGGCGGGATTAATGGACTTTTTCATCGGCCACTACAACTACTGGGTCGTAATTTTTCTGATGATGGTCGGGCTCTATACGGTAATAAGCCGCGGCAACCTGATAAAAAAGATTATCGGCCTGAATATTTTCCAGGTGTCGGTGTTTTTTCTCTATATCAGCCTGGGCACGGTGGAGGGCGGAGCGGCGCCGATTATCACCGAAGGCGTTGAGATCTATTCAAACCCCCTGCCCCATGTGTTGATCCTTACCGCCATCGTCGTTGGCGTGGCAACGACGGCGCTGGCGCTGGCTCTGGTGGTGCGCATCAAAGAGTCCTACGGCACCATCGAAGAGGATGAAATTCATAATCTGGATCAATCGCTGTAATGGTAAATCATATTAGTCTGCTGTTAGTGGTTGTGCCGCTGATTGCCGCACCCGTGGTCGCCGTATTGCCCCGTGGCCGATGGCCCTGGGCGGTTGCGTTTATGGTTGCGACCTCGTGTGCCGTGCTCGCCGGGATGCAGCTGTGGGGGGTAGTTCATGACGGGGTAATCAGTTACGAACTGGGTGGCTGGGCGCCACCCTGGGGGATTGAATACCGTATCGATGCCGTCAATGCCTTTGTGGCCTTGATCGTTGCTACTATCGCAGCAATCACACTGCCCTATGCGCTACTCAGCTCGGAGCAGGAGATCCCTGACGAGAAGATTCCGCTTTTCTACAGTGCCATGCTGCTCTGTTTGGCTGGTCTTCTGGGGATCACTCAGACCGGCGATATCTTTAACGTGTTTGTCTTTCTGGAGATATCATCACTCGCCTCCTACGCGTTGATCAGCCTTGGAAACAAACGGCAGGCATTCACCGCTGCCTATCAATACCTGATCATGGGTACGATCGGCGCTACCTTCTACTTGATCGGCGTGGGCCTGATCTATTCCCAAACCGGCAGCCTGAATATGCAGGATGTGGCAGCGATCCTGCCCGGCGTGCTGCATCTTAAAACGATGGAAACCGGCTTCGCCTTTATCATGATCGGCATTGCGCTAAAGCTGGCACTGTTTCCCCTGCATCTCTGGCTGCCCAACGCCTATACCTACGCACCCTCCGTGGTCACCGTTTTCCTGGCGGCAACGGCTACCAAGGTAGCCGTTTATCTGATGCTACGCATACTGTTTACGGTTTTTCCAAGCGGTTTTGCTCTGGGGACACCGGCCGATGAACTGCTTATCGCAGCAGGTATCACAGGGATTATCGGCGCCTCGATCTATGCCATCTATCAGCCGAATGTCAAAAGATTGCTGGCCTACTCCAGCGTCGCACAAATCGGTTATATGGCGCTGGGGATGGGGTTTGCATCGGCAGCAGGCATCACGGCCGCACTGATTCACCTTTTCAACCATGCCTTGATGAAAGGTGCGCTATTCATGGCGATTGGCGCCATTATCTACCGTATCGGAGCATGCCGTATGGAACAGATTCATGGCCTGGGCAAAGCGATGCCCTGGACCTTTGGCGCTATCGTTATCGGCGGCCTGAGTCTTATCGGCGTGCCGGGTACCGCCGGGTTCGTCAGCAAATGGTATCTGATGACGGCTGCTCTGGAGCAGGCGGCCTGGATCTCTGCTGCGGTTATTCTGTTTGGTTCTCTGTTGGCCGTGGTTTATGTCGGCAAATTGATAGAGGCACTCTACTTCAAACCAGTTACAGATGCGGGAAAATTGGTAACCGAAGCGCCGATGTTATTGCTTGTGCCGACCTGGACCCTGGTGCTTGCCAATCTCTATTTTGGTCTGGATACCACATTGACGGTCGGGGTTGCTGAAAAAGCAGCGGCTGTCCTTGGAGGGGTGAAGCCGTGAGTGCCGAGACTCTGCTGCTGACGATCCTGCTGCTGCCGCTGGTGGGCGCGGCCGGCATTATCATCGCCCGTCATACTCCTGATGTTAGAGAGGGGGTAACGTTACTGACGTCTGCACTGGTTGCCGTTTTAGTGGTGATGATCGCTACCCGGTTCATGGATGGAGAGGCATTTGCCTTCACCCTGATCGAACCGCTTCCGGGTATTGCCATTGCCTTTGAAATCGAAGCACTGGGAATGCTGTTTGCGTTGGTTGCCGGACTACTGTGGGTCGTGACCTCGATCTACTCCATCGGCTATATGCGTGGTCATAATGAGCAGAATCAAACACGATTCTACGCCGCATTTGCGGTTTCTATTGCCGCGACGATGGGGATTGCCTTCGCGGCCAACCTGTTTACGCTGTTTCTATTCTATGAACTGTTGACCCTCGCCACTTATCCACTGGTCACCCATGCAGGCAGCCCGGAGGCGAAGCGAGGCGGACGGGTCTATCTCGGCATTTTGCTGGGAACATCCATCGGCCTCTTCCTGCTGGGTATCCTGGTGACATGGTCCCTGACCGGCCGGGTCGACTTCCAGGCTGGCGGTATACTATCCGGTCATATCGATCCCGCCTGGGCCGGACTGCTCTACGCATTTTTCCTGTTCGGTATCGGCAAGGCCGCCGTGATGCCTATTCACCGCTGGCTGCCCGCGGCAATGGTGGCGCCCACTCCTGTCAGCGCCCTGTTACATGCAGTAGCCGTGGTCAAGGCCGGTGTCTTTACCCTGCTTAAGGTGACAATCTACATCTTTGGTGGCGAATTCATCCTCTCCAATGACGTGACCGGCGGCCTGATCTGGGTGGCGGCGGCCACCATATTGATCTCCTCCCTGGTGGCGATGACGAAAGACAATCTCAAGGCACGGTTGGCCTACTCCACCGTCAGCCAGCTGAGTTACATCGTACTGGGGGCCATGTTAGCCAGTAAAGCGGGTCTGATCGGTGCCTCCCTGCATATCGCAATGCATGCCTTTGCCAAGATCACCCTCTTTTTTGCTGCAGGCGCCATTCTCGTCGCCAGCCATAAGAAACAGGTCAGTGAGCTGAACGGGCTGGGTCGTGCCATGCCCGTCACCTTTGCTGCCTTCTTTATCGGCACCTTGAGCATCATCGGTTTGCCGCCTTTCGGTGGCATGTGGAGCAAATGGTATCTTGGTCTGGGTGCGGTAGAGACGGCACAGCTGTTGTTGCTTGCAGTGTTGATGATCAGCTCACTGCTCAACATTATCTATCTGCTGCCCATCCCTATCCGGGCTTTTTTCAGCAAACCTGATAGCGGTGAACACTATACGGAGATCGCGGAAGCGCCGAAATCGATGCTGCTGGCAATGGTGATCACCTCGAGCGCCTGCGTCATCCTTTTCTTCTACCCCGACCCCTTCTATCGACTGGCGGCTTTGGCTGCCGGAGGCTCCTGACATGCCAGACGAAAAAGAAAAAATCCATATTTTTGACCGGCAGGAGAATGTTGATCGGTTGCTTAAGGGGTTCTATGCCATCTGCATGCTGTTGGTGCTGGTCGACTTTGTGGTTCACCGCCACATCGGCTTTAACTGGGAGAAGATACCGGCCTTTTATGCCATTTATGGTTTTGTCGCCTGCGTCCTGCTGGTGCTCATTGCAAAGAAGATCCGCAACGTCGTAATGCGCAAGGAAGACTATTACGATGACTGAACTACCCCCGTTTCTGCTCTACTTTGCGGCCGCACTTGCAGTCGCATTCAGTCGCGGTCTGCCGCGACAGCTGGTACTGCTGGCAACCCCGGTGGTTACGGGACTTTATCTGTGGCTTGGTATCAATCCCGGAACCGATGTCGCTTATACCCTGATAAGCTATGAGCTGACCGTCGTGCGGGCAGATAAACTCAGCCTGCTGTTCGGCTATCTATTCTGTATCGCCAGTTTTTTTGCGGGCATCTTCTCCCTGCATGTAAAGGATACAAAACAGCATATTGCCGGGTTGATTTATGCGGGCAGTGCATTGGGTGCGGTATTTTCCGGCGATCTGATTACCCTGTTCATTTTCTGGGAGCTGCTAGCGATAAGTTCGGTGTTTCTCATCTGGGCGCGGGGCACGGAGCGGGCATTGAAGGCCGGTATACGCTACCTGGTGTTTCAGGTCCTGTCGGGGGTACTGCTGCTGGCCGGCGCACTGGTCTACTATCACAACACAGGCTCGCTCGCATTCGACCACATCGGTCTGGATGCGGGTATTGCAGGCTGGTTGATCTTTATCGCCTTTGGGATCAAAAGCGCCTTTCCGTTCCTGCACAGCTGGCTTACCGATGGCTATCCAGAGGCAACGGTGACCGGTACGGTAATTCTCTCCGCTTTTACCACCAAGGTGGCCGTCTACGCCCTGGCGCGTGGCTTTGCAGGTGAAGAGATACTGATCTATATCGGTGTCACCATGGCCTGCTTCCCGATTTTCTACGCCGTTATCGAGAATGACCTGCGAAAAGTGCTGGCCTATAGCCTGATCAACCAGGTCGGATTCATGGTGACGGGTATTGGTATCGGCACCGCCCTGGCACTGAACGGTGCCGTTGCCCACGCGTTTAGTGACGTAATTTTTAAGGGATTGCTGTTTATGAGCATGGGTGCAGTGCTCTATCGGGTCGGTAACATCAATGGCTCGGATCTGGGCGGGCTCTACAAGTCCATGCCCAAAACAACCATCCTCTGCATTATCGGTGCGCTGTCCATCTCTGCATTCCCGTTATTCAGTGGATTTGTCAGCAAGTCGATGGTAATGACCGCACTGATGAAGGAGGATTATGGTTATTTCTGGCTGTTGATGCTGTTTGCCTCAGCTGGTGTCTTCCACCACGCAGGTATCAAGATTCCGTACTTTGCATTTTTTGCCCATGACTCCGGCATTCGTACCGAAGAGGCCCCCAGGAACATGTTAGTTGCAATGGGTGTCGCTGCGGCCCTGTGCATCTTTATTGGCAGCCAGCCCCAGTATCTCTATGCGTTGCTGCCCTGGGAGGTGGAATACTGGCCCTATGATCTGACTCATGTGCTGGCCCAAATGCAGTTACTCTTTTTCTCCGCCCTGGCCTTTGTCTGGTTGAATAAACAAGGGCTGTATCCACCGGAGCTACACTCGGTCAATCTGGATATGGAGTGGTTCTATCGCAGGTTAGTGCCTGCTGGAGCGCAACGGATACTGCATCTTCTGGGCAGTGCAAAAGGGTCTATGCAGTCTGCGGTAACGGCACAAATGCAGGGTATACAAAACGAGTTCGTCAAATCCCCGATCGCCAAATACCATCTCTCGGAGAGCTGGCCCACCGGGAGCATGGTCTTCTGGATCTCAGCTATCCTTGCTGCTTTTCTGTTGCTGGATCTCTTTGGTTTGGGGGGTTAGCTTGAAGTGGCTGAGGACCAAACCCCGATAGATTCGCGATTCTCTGTTGCTAAACCACAGAAGTAAATGGAGTTATCATCAAGTGAAGTGAGGAGCGCACTGCGGGCGCGATTTTCAGACTGGATTCCGGCTTGCGCCGAAATGACACAGGCAGCTGTCATCCCGCAGCTTGACCGGGCCGCGTAGGTCGCGGGATCCAGCAATATGGATTAGGAACCTACCCCCGGATTACTTTCCAGGCGACCGCTTGTTCTCAAAAAATTGCGTCAGCAGCGCCCCGCATTCATCCGCCAGCACCCCGGATTCCACCTGCGGTTGGTGATTGAATTTACCGGTTTCGAAAAGGCGTTGAGCACTCTCAATGGCACCGGTTTTAGGCTCCGCGGCACCGTAAACCAGGCGCCCTACCCTGGCATGAACCAGCGCACCCACACACATGGTGCAGGGTTCCAGCGTGACGTACAGCGTGGTGCCAGGCAGCCGGTAGTTAGCGAGCTTTTGCGCCGCCGCACGCAGCACGACAATTTCGGCATGAGCACTGGGATCGCAAGCCGTGATCGGCTGGTTATGCCCGGCCGCGATTAAATTACCCTGGGCATCCACCAGTATTGCTCCAACCGGAACCTCGTCTTTGTCGGCTGCGATCTGCGCCTGCGCTAACGCCTGCCGCATCCAGGCCGAATCGTTCGCATTCATTTTTATCAATCCCGGCGAGGGTTACGGGCGTCTCTATGAACAAACAGCACAGCTCAGATCCTCAGCAGGTAAATGAACAGGGGCACGATCAGTGCGGTTACGATGCCGCTCAAACCCATCGCCACCGCGGCAAACACGCCGGCGGTTTCGTTACGGCTCATCGCGCGAGCAGTTCCGATACCGTGACTGGCGAGACCCATACCGAATCCACGCGCTGACATTTTTCGCACGCGCAGCAGATCCAGCGTGAAAGTGCCAAACGCGGCGCCGATGATTCCGGTGATGATGGTAAGGATTGCCGTCAGCGAAGGGATACCGCCGATAAGTTCGGAAATACCCATCGCGATGGGAGCGGTCACGCTTCTCGGCAACAGGCTTAACAGAATTTCCCGCTCCAGCGAGAAAAATAACGCGAGCAGGTAGGTAACCAGGATAGCGAATACCGAACCCAGCAACACGGCCGTGATCACCGGCTTCGCATTAGACATGATCAGGTCCCATTTCTTGTAGATGGGAAGTGCCAGTGACACCGTCGCGGGGCCCAGCAGAAAATGGATGAACTTGGCACCGTCAAAATAACGTTCGTACTGGATATTAAAAATCAACAGCACAGCGCTGACGATGATAATTCCAAGTGCAACCGGGTTCAGCAGCGGAAACAGGTTTGTCCGGCGGTAACAAAAGTCTCCTATCAGGTAGGCGCCTATGGTTAGCGTCAACCAGAATAAGGGTTCAGCCTGCAGATAAACCCAGATACTGTATAGCTTCTGCTCATCCGTCATTTTGACCCTCCCGGGACTGCAGCTTTTCCATGACGAACGCGGTAAAGCCTACGGTCAGGACGGTGCTGACAAAGATGACCACTAACACGCTTAGCAGTCGGTCTTCGAGGAATGAAATATGCATGACTACGCCGACACCGATCGGCACGAACAGCAGGGGCAGATGACCCAGCAGATATGCGGAGGTTCTGCCCAGGCCCTGCTCGAGTTTCTCCCTGTATGACCCAGCATGGCGACCGAGTAGCAGCAGGCCTGCGAGCAACAATACCAGCCCGATAACAGGACCCGGGATCGTCAGTTCAAAATATTTTTGCACCGTTTCGCCGATGAGCTGGAACAACGGTATCGGCAATCCCGGGCGAGCCTATTCCCACTCGATCGTGCCGGGCGGCTTGCCGGAAATGTCGTACACCACGCGCGAAATCCCCTCGATTTCATTCATGATGCGTCGCGATACATGATCGAGGAAATGGTACGGCAGGTCGGCCCAGCGGGCCGTCATGAAATCGATGGTTTCTACCGCGCGCAGGCTGACAACGTGGTTATAGCGGCGCCCGTCGCCGGTAACGCCGACTGACTTGACCGGAAGGAAGACGACAAAGGCTTGCGAAACCTTGTCGTACAAATCGTGAATGCGTAACTCCTCGATAAAAATATGATCGGCAAGGCGCAGCGTATCGGCAAACTCCCTGGTCACTTCACCCAGGATGCGCACCCCAAGCCCGGGTCCCGGGAACGGATGGCGATACACCATATCGCGCGGGATACCGAGTTCCACTCCGATTTGTCGCACTTCGTCCTTGAACAGTTCCCGCAGCGGTTCCACCAGGTCCAGGTTCATGTCATCAGGCAGGCCACCGACATTGTGATGCGACTTGATCAAATGTGCCTTGCCGCTCGCGGCACCGGCGGATTCAATGACATCGGGGTAGATGGTGCCCTGTGCGAGCCATTTCGCATTGTCCAGCTTTTCGGCTTCTTCTTCGAAAATTTCGATAAACAGGTTGCCAATAGCCTTGCGCTTTTGTTCCGGATCGCTGAGACCCGCCAGTTTCGCCAGGAACCGATCTTCCGCATCGACACGAATGACGTGCACGCCCATGTGATTGGCAAACTGTTCCATGACCTGGTCGCCTTCGCGATAACGCAGCAATCCGGTATCGACGAAAATACAGGTGAGCTGATCACCGATGGCCTTGTGCAGCAGTGCCGCGACAACCGAGGAATCGACGCCGCCCGAAAGACCGAGAACAACTTCATCCTGCCCCACCCGGGCACGAACATCGGCTATCGTGGCATCGATGATATTGGCCGAGGTCCATTCGGACCCGCAGCCGCAGATCTGGTGCAGAAAACGGGCATATATGGCGGTTCCCTGCAGGGTATGCGTAACCTCGGGGTGAAACTGCAATCCAAAGATATGTCGCTTCTCATCTGCCATTCCGGCGATGGGGGCGCAATCGGAACAGGCCAACAGTTTGAAACCGCGCGGCAGTTCGGCAACCCGGTCACCGTTTTCCACCCAGCTGCTCGGCCATGGCCTGCATGCCGTAACAAATTCCCAGTATCGGTACGCCAAGCTCGAACAATTCCATCGGAACTTCGGGCCTGACCATATCGAGTGTCGACTCGGGGCCTCCCGAGAGGATAAAGCCACGCGCACCAAACTCACGGACCTGTTCGAAATCGGCATCCCAGGGATAGATTTCACAGTAAACGCCAGCCTCGCGCACGCGTCGGGCAATTAACTGGGTATACTGCGAGCCGAAATCCAGTATCAGGACTCTATCGTCGTGCAGGTCAGTCATGCTAGGTCAGACTTGATAGTTGGGTGCTTCCTTGGTGATTGTCACGTCGTGCACGTGCGATTCGCGCATCCCGGCATTGGTTACCTGCACGAATTCGGGACGGGTGCGCAACTCTTCGATGGTGGCGCAGCCGACGTAGCCCATGCTGGAACGCACTCCACCGAGTAACTGGTGGATGGTATTTGCGAGCGGTCCCTTGAAGGGCACGCGTCCCTCGACGCCCTCGGGCACGAGTTTTTCGTCGGCACTGTCGGCCTGGAAGTAGCGATCACTGGAGCCTTTCTGCATCGCCGAAATCGAACCCATGCCGCGATAGGACTTGTAGGAACGTCCCTGGAACAGCTCGACTTCACCCGGTGCTTCCTCGGTTCCGGCAAACATGCTGCCGATCATGACCGCGTGCGCACCGGCGACCATGGCCTTGGCAACGTCCCCCGAAAAGCGGATACCACCGTCGGCAATGACGGGTACCCCGGTTCCCTCCAGCGCCTCGGCGACGTTACTGATCGCGGAAATTTGCGGCACACCGACGCCGGCAACGATACGCGTGGTGCAAATCGAACCCGGGCCAATGCCGACCTTGACGGCATCGGCACCCGCATCCACGAGGTCGCGCGCCGCGGCCGCGGTGGCGATATTGCCGCCAATGACCTGGATCTCCGGGAAGCTTTGTTTTATCCAAGCGACCCGGTCGAGCACGCCGCGCGAGTGTCCGTGTGCGGTATCGACGACAAGCACATCCGCCTCGGCCTCGACCAGGGCATGCACGCGGTCATCGGTGTCGGCACCGGTACCGACGGCGGCACCAACGCACAGGCGGTCCCATTCGTCGGTACAGGCCAATGGATGAACGCTCGACTTGGTTATATCCTTGACCGTGATCATGCCCTTCATCTCGCCTTTTTCGTTAACCACCAGCACACGCTCGATGCGATGGCGATGCAGCAGTTCGATGACCTCCGATTTTTCGGCTCCTTCGCCCACCGTGACCAGGTTTTCGCGGGTTGTCATGATCGAAGACACCGGCTGATCGAGTTGCGTTTCGAATCGCAGGTCACGCTTGGTCACGATACCAACCAGTCCCTCGCTGCCGATAACCGGCAGGCCCGAGATCTTGCGCTCCTGGGTCAACTTGATGACGTCGCGCACCGGGGTGTCCGGGCTGATGGTAATCGGGTCCTTGATAACGCCGCTTTCATACTTTTTCACGCCGGCAACTTCGGCGGCCTGCTGCTCGATCGAGAGATTCTTGTGGACGATACCGATGCCGCCTTCCTGCGCGATCGCAATCGCCAGGCGCGATTCGGTCACCGTATCCATTGCGGCGGAAACTAACGGGATATTGAGATTAATGTTGCGGGTCAGGCGGGTCTTCAGCACTGCATCGTTCGGCAGCACCTCGGATTTCGCGGGCACCAGCAATACATCGTCGAAAGTGAGGGCTTCCTGGCTGATACGCATGATAACTCCGACGGGCCGTTGCAAAGCGCGATTATAAATTAATGTCGGCGCGAGCGTAAGTGAGATTATTGGAATCGACGCGACTCGGTTAGAATAGCCACGGATTTCATAAAGTTTCAATTAAATGCAGCCTCCCCAACCCAATGCCGACGCGATCTGGACCGTTTCCGCGCTGAATTTCGAAGTCAAAACCCTGCTCAACCAGGGCATCGGCACGCTCTGGATCGAGGGTGAGATTTCGAATTTCTCGCGGCCCGCATCCGGACACTGGTACTTCACCCTGAAAGACGAAAAGTCTCAGGTGCAGGCAGCCATGTTCAAAGGCCGAAACAGTCGCGTCGGCTTTCAGCCACAGAATGGGCAAAAGGTATTGCTGCGCGCGCAGGTAACCCTGTACGAGCCCCAGGGCAGGTATCAGCTGATTGTCGATCATCTCGAAGATTCCGGTGTCGGCGAGTTGATGCGGCGCTACGAACAGCTTAAGGCACAGTTGGCACAGGAGGGCCTGTTCGATGCGGCGTTGAAGAAACCGCTTCCTGATCATCCGCAAAAGATTGCGCTGATTACCTCCACCACTGGTGCTGCCATCCGCGACGTACTATCGGTTATCGGGCGACGTGCACCGCACATACCTGTCGTCGTGTTTGCCACGCCGGTGCAGGGTGAGACCGCGGCTACACAGATCCGCGAGGCGTTAGCGCGAGTTGCCGAGTACGGGGAATGCGACGTGGTGCTACTGGTGCGTGGTGGCGGGTCGCTCGAAGATCTTTGGAGCTTCAATGACGAGGCACTGGCACGAGAGATAGCGGCATTTCCGATTCCGATCGTAACCGGGGTCGGTCACGAAATCGATTTCACGATCGCCGACTTTGTCTCGGACTTTCGCGCACCGACGCCGTCGGTTGCGGCGGAAACCATAACGCCCGATATCAACGAATTGATGCAATCCATCGATGATCGCGTGGCGCGCCTGCTTGGGCAACTCGAATCGCGTCTCGGACAATATCGGGAGCGCTTGAAATACCAGCTGAGAGCGCTCGATCAGCAACACCCGACTCGACAGTTCGCCCAGTTGAGGCTGCGTCTCGATCACGCATACCTGTCGTTACTCGAGCGCCAGCGCAGCAAGCTCATCGAAAACCGGCACCGCCTGCGTCTATGCCACTCCACGCTGATGCAGGTGAATCCAAAGATTGCGATCAGCCAACATCGCGACAATCTCGCTCACCTCCTGCAAAACCACAAGGTCGCGATGCGGCAAAAACTGCTGCTCGCGCGCCACCAGCTTTCACTGCAAAGCCGGTCACTCGACACGCTAAGCCCGCTCAAAACGCTGGCGCGCGGTTTTGCCACTGTCAGCAAAGACGACAAGCTGGTAACGTCGGTGCGACAGCTCGCTAGCGGGGACAACATCGAGATCACCCTGAGCGATGGCAGCAAGCCTGCAACCATCGATTAATTATCCCCGCTGTTATTAACCGACCGTCACTTTCCGAAATCGGTGAGCAGGAATTATTGTCAATGCTCGGACAGCAAGCGGCCGTAGCCCGCGAAACGATCCTCGATTCCGGCCAGGCGCAGGCAATCCCAGATCATTGCCTGGTTACTGCAGATGGCGGGCTTACCCGCGCGGGATTCGATGTCACCGATAACGTCCAGCGTACGCAATGCGCCGCAGGAAATGAAGATTGCGTCCGCATCGGGATGATCCTGCGCGAGCGCGAACTCGGCGATATAATCAGGGGCAACGCGCACCATGTCGCTGTCCTTTTCGAGATTCAATCCGCACAGCGATATGACTTCGAACCCGGCCTCTTCGAGGTAATCCACCTCGCGCTGATTGACTTCATCCAGGTACGGTGTTGCAACGACGATACGGTGCGCCCCGACCTGCTTCAGGGCTCTAATCACCCCGGTAATCAGCGATGTCGCTTTGGCATTCGGTGCGCCTCGATTGAGTTCGGTGAAAACACGCTGCTCGCCGATCACCAGGCTACCCGAGGTGCAGGCATAACAAACCACGTCGAGGCTACCGTCGGGCAGCAGGCTGGCCGCGCAATCGGCGAGTAAATCGGCCTGTGCCGCAAGCGATTCGCTGGTAATCGAGTCCGGTATTGCTGCTCGTGCAAAGTGGATACCCACGCCGGGCGGCTGCAGCCTGATGAC
>CALZHS010000055.1 GCA_945787265.1 uncultured Gammaproteobacteria bacterium
CGCCGGCGGCATTCTCTTCGTTGACCGCGAGTGCCCACAGATTGACCCAGTCCAGCGTCACCAGCGGGTCTTTATAGGTAATACCGGGCTCTCCCCTGAGTTTGCGGTACAGGTCGGCAGCACGTCGTTTTACCTTCATGCCGCCCGGTAAAATGCCCTCGTTATGGCAGCCTTTTTTAACGCAGCTACGCATCGTTTTCCAGATCTCGAGCAATCCCTGCCGGATCTCCGTATCGCTGCGCCAGGTTTTTTCGTTTTCCATCATCACGTCGCTGATCGACAGGTCGTGGTTGGCACAGTGAATCAGCAGGTCGACGGCACTCAGGAATGGGTAAGGCAGTTTGGTGTCGTCCTCGACGATGCGATCGCTTCCCTGTGCGCTTTCGTCGACGATGAAACCGCCGCCTACCGAGTAGAAAGTGGATTTTCTGAGTTCTTCGCCGTCGTTACCGGAGGCACTGAATGTCATTCCATTGGAGTGAAACGGTAGTGTCTCGCGACGATGCATGATGAGCTGCTTTTTCTCGTCAAATCCGATCGGCTGTTCGCCAAGCAGATTCAGTTGCCGTGTCGATCGAATCGACTCGAGTCTCGATTCGACGCTGTCGGTATCGACTGTTTCCGGCAGCTCTCCCTCGAGGCCGAGCATCACCGCCTTGTCACTGCCGTGCCCCTTGCCGGTCGCACCGAGCGAGCCGTACAGATCGACTTTTACTTTTGCTACCTCGCCAAGCAGGTTATCTTCGTTCAGACCCTGTACGAATTTATGTGCGGCGCGCATCGGTCCCACCGTGTGGGAGCTCGACGGTCCGATACCAATTGAAAACAAATCGAAGACACTAATCGCCATCAGGCAATCCTATCTTAGTGCGAGGCCGGTGTATAACACCAGAACAGGGCAATAAATACGCCAGTACGCCGAGGCTAACGGCGAGTTATTGTCTGGCTACGCTTCGTCTTGTTCCAGGTAGGCCGACAGCGGCGGACAGGAACAGACCACATGGGTGTCGCCGTAGACGTTGTCGACCCGGCCGACCGGCGACCAGTACTTGTCGTTGTGCAGCGAGGGCAGCGGATATGCGGCCTGCTCACGACTGTAGGCATGCTCCCATTCGTCGGCACAGACCATGTCGACCGTATGTGGTGCGTTTTTCAGCGGATTGTCATCGGGATCCATGCGGCCTTCCTCGATGTCGCGAATTTCCTGCCGGATCGCAATCATTGCCTCGCAGAAGCGGTCCAGTTCCTCCTTCGACTCCGACTCGGTCGGCTCGATCATCAGCGTGCCGGCCACCGGGAAAGACATGGTCGGTGCATGAAAGCCGTAATCGATTAAACGCTTGGCAATATCGTCGACGCTGGCCACGTCCTTGACCACGCGCGTATCGATTATGCATTCGTGCGCGATCAATTCGTTCGGACCGGTGTAAAGAATCGGAAAATGGTCTTTTAGCTTATTGGCGATATAGTTTGCATTCAGAATCGCGGTGGCGGTTGCCTGGGGTAAACCGTCGCGACCGAGCAGGGAAATATAGGCCCAGCTGATCGGCAAAATCCCCGCACTGCCAAACGGCGCCGCGGCTACTTTGTTGATGCCGCCGTCGGATTTCAGGTTGGTCGACGGCAGGAACGGTTTCAAATGTTCCCTAACCCCGATCGGGCCGACTCCCGGGCCGCCGCCGCCGTGCGGAATGGCGAAGGTCTTGTGCAGGTTCAGGTGCGACACGTCGCCGCCAAATTTACCCGGGGCGCAAACGCCGACCATCGCGTTCATGTTGGCACCATCGATGTATACCTGCCCGCCGTGCTGGTGCACGATATCGCAAACCTCGCGCACGTCGTCCTCGAACACGCCGTGGGTCGATGGGTAAGTGATCATGATCGCGGCGAGTTCGTTGCTGTGCTTTTCGCACTTGGCGCGTAGCTCTTCGAGATCGATGTTGCCGTTTTTCGCCGAGCCGACGACCACGACCTTCATCCCGGCCATTTGCGCCGACGCCGGGTTGGTGCCGTGGGCCGAAGCCGGTACCACGCAGATATTACGATGCCCCTCGTCACGGCTCTCGTGGTACGACTTGATCGCGAGCAGACCGGCATACTCACCCTGCGAGCCCGCGTTCGGCTGCAGTGAAATTGCGTCGTAACCGGTGCAGGCGCACAACATTTGCTCGAGCTCGACGATTAACTGCTGGTAACCCTGCGCCTGGTCCAGCGGTACAAACGGGTGTATGCGTGCGAAACCGGGCCAGGTGACCGGGATCAACTCGGTTGCCGAATTAAGCTTCATCGTGCATGAGCCGAGCGGAATCATTGTTCGATCGAGCGCCAGATCCTTGTCCGCGAGCTTGCGCATGTATCGCATCAGGTCGGTTTCCGAGTGATGGCTGTTAAACACCGGGTGGGTCAGAAAATCGCTGCTGCGGACCAATTGTGGTGGCAGTGCAGGCTGAATTTTCGTATCCAGTTCATCGATGGAAACGTCGCTACCGTGGTCGTGGGTAAAAACATCGTATAACCTGGTGACGTCACCGCGGGTCGAAATTTCGTCCAGCGAAATTCCAATCGTATGCGCATCGACCTTGCGCAGGTTCATCTGCTTCGAGCGCGCCGCGGCGAGAATGAATTCAGTGGCATTGCCGGTATTTATCGTAATCGTGTCGAAGTAATGCCTGGTGTTAACCTCCAGTCCGAGGGCGCGTAAACCCTCCGCCAGCAGTACGGTCAGACGATGTACTCGTTGCGCGATGCGGGTAATTTCACCGGGGCCGTGGTAAACGGCGTACATGCTGGCCATGATCGCGAGCAGGGCCTGCGCGGTACAGATATTGCTGGTAGCTTTCTCCCGGCGGATGTGTTGTTCACGCGTTTGCAGGGTCAGGCGCAACGCGGGCTTACCGCGGCTGTCCCTGGAGACACCGATCAGGCGCCCGGGGAGCGAGCGTTTGTAGGCATCGCGCGTGGCCATGAAAGCGGCATGCGGTCCTCCATAACCTAGCGGTACCCCGAAACGTTGGGAAGAACCAACCACGATATCGGCATCGAATTCTCCGGGCGGGGTCAGCAGGGTCAGGCTCAGCAGGTCGGCCGCCACCGTCACCAGCCCCTTTTTCTCGTGAATTTGTGCCACCAGGTCGCGGTAGTCGTGAACTTCACCGGTCGAGCAGGGATACTGCAACAGGACTCCGAACAGCTCCGGGTTATCGGCAGCGGCAAACGGGTCGCCGATCACGCACTTGATATGCAAATGCCTGGCGCGGTTCGTGACTACCTCGATGGTTTGCGGGTGACAGGTATCGGCGATATAGAACACGTCGCTCTTGCTTTTCGACAGGCGGTGGCACATGGTCATGGCCTCGGCCGCGGCGGTGGCCTCGTCCAGTACCGACGCGTTGGCCATCTCCATGCCGGTCAGGTCGCTGACCATGGTCTGGAAGTTGAGCAGCGCCTCGAGGCGGCCCTGCGATATTTCGGCCTGGTACGGTGTATACGAGGTATACCAGGCCGGATTGCGCAACAGATTGCGTTCGATGACAGTGGGTGTTTGCGTGTTGTAATAACCCATGCCGATAAAAGACTTGTAGAGCTGGTTGCGAATCGAAATTTCATAAAGGCGCAACAGCACCTGGCGCTCGCTGAGGCTGCTCTTGATCTCCAGCGGCTTGCGTCGGCGGATCGATTCCGGCACGACCTTGTCGAGTAATTCATCCATGTCTTTCATGCCGAGTTCGGTCAGCATCGCGCTTTCTTCGTCTTCACTATTGCCGATATGGCGGCGGATAAAACCGTGGAATATATCGAGATCCGTTAACTTGAGGTCAGGATTTTGCATTTGAGTGGTCCTTTATACTGGGACGTAAGAAATAAATCGTTGCTTTCATGTTTTTGTAAATGCTAACAACCTAGTCCTGCTGGAACGCTCATATTAACACTAAAATTAGCGATCCACGCTAGTCATTGCCGAGGCTCAAAACCAGCTGGTCACCTATCCATTGCTTCAGGAATCCCGCGGCTACCAGCCCTACCTGCGACTCATCGATCCATTCAAGTAAACCTTCGCAGATGGCCGCAAAATTCGCCCCGTTTGCCGCCTGATCGATGGCCCAGGCTTCGTGAACCTCAAGCGAACGCCACTGGATTTTCAGGTCCCGTCGCCAAAGCATCCAGCGTTGAGGAATCTCGGCGCGCTGTTTTGTTGGCACTTCAGCATCGGTATCCAGCGCGTTCTCGATCAGCGGAACGTTCCAGTGCAGATCGAGCCAGGTGAGCGCCGGTATGAATTTAAACCGAAGTTCCGGCCAGGCTTCGGCGGGAACTGCCGCCACGTCCTCCAGCTGGAGAGGTTGCGGGTGATCGGCAGCGTCGAAGATTAGAGTTTGCGCCCACTCGTAACGCGCCAGTTCCTGTAAAAACCCGGCATCTTCACCGCCATAAATATTGTCGAGATAAGCGGGCAGGTTACGGCCGAACCAGCGTACCGAGGGATCGCTGGAAGGGAAGTTGTGCAGGTAGTCGAGTGCCAGGTTTTCAAATGCTTCCCGGCCGAGGTACTTCTGCAGCGCGGAATAATCGACCGCGAGGCAGTCAATCAGTCGAATGCGATAGGCATTGTAGTAAGTGCCAAGCCGATGTTCGGCAAGCGCGTTTTCGGTGCTGGTAATGTCCTGCTCGATATCATTCGACCCGTCAATCAGGTAGTGCTGGAAGCGCAGCTGCAAATCACGCAAGTGAGACATGATCAGACCCGGTAGTAAGGCTCGGCGATTCGGCGAGCGTGGTCTAACTCGGCCAGCACTGTGTCGAGTTCGGGGATATTGCCGTCGCGTTCGATCATCGTTGAGACCGGGCCGAATCGCTTTGCGGTCTCCTCGTAAAGCGCCCAGACGGGTTCGATAACATCGTGGTCATGGGTGTCGATAATCAGGTTGCCCTCATTGGTATGGCCCGCCAGGTGGTGCTGCCAGACTCGTTCGACGGGCACCCCGTCAAGGTACTCGACTGGATCGTAGTGGTGGTTGTAGCTGCTCACGTAGATATTATTGACGTCGAGCAGCAGGTAGCAATCGGCCCTGTCGGCAATTGCCGCGAGAAACTCCCACTCAGGCATCGCGTCTTCGCAGTAGGTAATATAACTCGAGAGGTTTTCGATCAGCATCTGCTGGCCGAGGAAGTCCTGCACCCGTGAAATTCGGTCCGCAACGTGATTGATGGCTTCCTCCGTGTAGGGCAGGGGCAGCAGATCGTGCATGTTTTTGTGGTCGACGCCGGTCCAGCAGAGATGATCTGAGAACCAGCGAGGCTCGATGCGTTCAATCAGGGCCTTTAGTTTTTTCAGGTATTCATGATCAAGCTCGTCGGTAGTGCCCAGTGACATCGATACCCCGTGCATCACCATCGGGTAATCCTGGCGGATTGCATCGAGATAATAGAGCGGCTTGCCGCCTTCGATCATGTAGTTTTCGCTTAAGACTTCAAACCAGTCGATGTTTGCAGGTTTGCGTTCGAGAATATCCTGGTAATGCTCGGCCCGCAGCCCCAGGCCGAAGCCAAGATATGGTTTGGACGAGGGCTCTGTCATAGATGAAGGTCCTGACGTTTAAGGATAATTATTGTATCCGGCAGGAAAAAAAATGCACCGGCAGGGCCGGTGCATTCCTGATAGCTGAGAAAGACAGCTTAGGCTTCGAAGTTACCGCCCGCTGCTTCACATTCAGTCTTGGTACGCTTAACCCAGCCCTGTCCCGCGCAAGAGTTTTGACCCGCGCAGCTGGTGGTAGCGGTTGCGCAGGCGCTGGTGCCCTTGCATGAGTTGACGTTAAAGCATTTACCGGCCTTTTCGGCTGCAGAAGCGCTCATGGGTGCAACGGCAAACATAGCGGCTGCCGCGGCGGCAAGTGCGATCCCAGTGGTTTTCTTAGCTGTAATCATTAATCTATCCTCACGTTTGATAAAGTTGGTTGTACTGGTTTTTCCCCCATTACGCGAGCTTAGAGAAGCCGGTTTTCGAGAAAGTTCATAAATTATTCCAGATTTTTTGAAAAATTTTCGCTGATTTAGCCTGGCGGGACTTGTTACCGATATTGCCGGATGATCAACTGGTCCCCTCTTTGAACCAGTTCGAAGTGTTTTAAAACGTTCATTCCAAGCAGGATTTCACCAACCTCCATTCCCGGGATAATACTGGCATTGACGTCGAAAAGTTCGATTTCCCCGATCGAGAGCTGATCGAGGCGCGTGAGGTAGGCGGTGGTCACACCATTTGCCGTCGATACCGAGGTCGCGGGGCCCCGTTGCAGGCCGAGCACCTGCTGTAGTCGACCAGGAATCGCCGTGACGGTGGCACCGGTATCAACCAGGAAGGTTACCTTTTGACGGTTGACCTCGCCGTCAAACCGGTAGTGGCCGCTGCGATTGCGAGTTAACACCACTTCCTGGAAATCATTTGTTTGCAGAGTTGAAACTGATTGATTGGGATTACTTTGCTGGTCAAGGATTTTTGAGAACACCAGTGCCAGTAGTAAAAAACCGAGGATCCACGCTGCGGCAGTGAACATCATGCCGAGTTTTTTAGTAGAATGGGCCATTGCACTATAAACGTAGTGTTTAATCCTTGGAATTCAATATGGGTCAGGTTTAATGTCGGGAAACAGTTTCGGCAAGTCATTTGTGGTGACATCGTTCGGTGAAAGTCACGGCGCGGCTATTGGATGCGTTGTAGACGGCTGCCCGCCTGGGCTTGCGCTCGAAGAGGCTGACCTGCAGGCTGATCTCGACAGGCGTAAACCGGGTACCTCCCGACACACCACGCAGCGGCGTGAGGATGACGCGGTAACCATCGTTTCGGGAACCTTCGAGGGCAAGACTACCGGCACGCCGATTTGCCTGTTGATTCATAACCAGGATCAGCGCCCGAAAGATTACAGCGCTATCATGAACCAGTTTCGACCCGGGCACGCCGACTACAGTTATACCCAGAAATACGGTTTTCGCGATTACCGTGGCGGTGGACGTTCTTCGGCACGCGAGACCGCAATGCGCGTTGCGGCGGGTGGAATTGCCAAGAAGTACCTCGGTGCTCAATGCGGCATCCAGGTGCGCGGTTACCTATCGCAACTCGGACCGCTCAAACCGGTCAACTTTGACTGGGACGAGGTCAACAACAATGCTTTCTTTTGCCCGGATGCCGACATGGTGCCCGAAATGGAGAATTACATGGACGCGTTGCGCAAAGAAGGCGAATCAATCGGTGCCAGGGTGTCGGTGGTTGCGAGCGGAGTGCCGCCTGGTCTCGGGGAGCCTGTCTTTGATCGCATTGATGCGGATATCGCGCACGCGATGATGAGTATCAATGCCGTCAAGGGTGTCGAAATCGGCGCTGGCTTTGCCAGCATCGAGCTCAAAGGTACCCAAAATCGGGATGAAATCACGCCGGACGGATTCCTGTCGAACAATGCCGGGGGTACCCTTGGTGGCATTACCTCGGGGCAGGATATCCTGGTCAGTATTGCCCTCAAACCGACTTCCAGCATTCACCTGCCCGGAAAGAGCGTAGATGTTGACGGTAACGCGGTCGAGATCCGCACCAAGGGTCGCCACGATCCCTGTGTCGGAATCCGCGCCACGCCGATTGCTGAAGCCATGCTGGCGATCGTGCTCATGGATCACTACCTGCGCAACCGCGCCCAGAACGCCGACGTCGTCTGCAAAACCCCGATCATCCCCGCCAGCCCCGAATAGCCTTCTTCTTCGTTATGGACATAGAGTCTATTCCACCAACGGCATCCGATGAATGCCCCTGTGACTGACTGGGTGACCTGCGGTTTCCCGAAAAAGCATTAATTTCAAAGGGCAAGGCGAGACTCGACGTCCTTGTCTCGACTCGCCACAGGCGGCATCCATGCCGCCTGACCCTTTAAAATTAATGCTTTTTCGGCACCCAGCCTTTACGTCACAGGGGCCTTTATCGGTTGCCTCTCGAGTATTCAACTAGTTAAGAGCGGGATACTCAGTAGTCTTGGGAGAATGTCAGCAAAAGTGTAGCGCGGCAGGGACGCCGCGGTCCGACGCATCGGGCGACAAGCGATTCCATGGATGGACCAACCGGCGCTAGCGCCGGTTGGGAGCGCCCTTTGCAGACGTTCTTCCAGGACT
>CALZHS010000056.1 GCA_945787265.1 uncultured Gammaproteobacteria bacterium
ATACAGTCAAACAGGTGAAACTCCTGGGTACGCTCGTAGGCCTGGGCCCGCGCATGCCAGTAAAGTTGTTGAGGTAATAATTGCGCCGGGCAAACCTCGGTCCACTTGCCGCAACGGATACATTCATCGTGATAACCCGTCGCCTTCGGAATTGTTTCCTCGCGCATTACCAATATGCAGTTACTGGCTTTTACGATCGGAACATCGCTGCCGGAAAGCGCAAAGCCCATCATCGAGCCGCCCATCACCAGCTGCCCTGCCTCGTGGCGGTAACCACCGGCGAGCTCGATCAGGTGGTTGATGGGGGTCCCGAGGCGAACCTCCCAGTTGCCCGGTTGCGTGATATTGTCGCCAGTCAGCGTGACGACGCGGGAAATCAGCGGCCGGCCCTGTTCAAAGGCCTGGGTGATAGCTGCGCAGGTGCCAACGTTCTGGCTCAGGAAACCGATATCAAATGCCAGCTGGCCGTGGGGTACTTCCTTACCCGTCAGTATCTGGATCAGCTGTTTCTCACCACCCGAAGGGTAAATTGTCGGGATCGATACGATTTCAGTGTCAGGCAGCGGATGTTGTGCCAGGGCCTGCTTCATGGCCGCGATGGCCTCGGGTTTGTTGTCTTCTATGCAGATGTATGTGGTTCGCGGTGACAGGATTTGCTGCAGGTAACCGCCACCGCGAACGACTTCAGCCGCACGGTATCGCAT
This sequence comes from uncultured Gammaproteobacteria bacterium, assembly GCA_945787265.1. Lineage (GTDB taxonomy): Bacteria > Pseudomonadota > Gammaproteobacteria. The sequence continues at coordinate 705 of CALZHS010000056.1, forward strand.
CAGCGTATCGTCGCAGGTAATGTAGGGTTCGCATTCGACCCCGTTGACGATGAGCGTTTCAATACCGTGCGCCTTGCCGCGTGAAAGTTTGGGTGAAGTCGGGAAAGCAGCACCGCCGAGCCCCACGATGCCGGCCCCGCGAATTCGTTCGATCAGGGCTTCGGGCGCAAGGCTGTCGGGATCGATGATGTCAGGCTCGAGCGCCTGGTCCTCGCCATCGACGTCGATAACGATGCAGGTATCTGGCTGCCCCGAGGGATGTGCTACCCGGTGGCTTTCGATTGCGCTGATCTTGCCCGAGGTGGGTGCGTGCACCGCGGCACAAATCGGCGAAGAGCCGGCAGCGATAACCTGTCCCTGCAGAACGCGGTCACCGACTTTGACCACCGGTTTATCGGGATCACCGATGTGTTGACGCAGCGGCAGGAACAGGCGTTCGGGTAAACTTGCCTGCTGCAATCCCCGCTGCAGCGACTCTGCTTTGTGCCCGTCGAGCCGCAGGCCGCCGTGAATATGGTGCAGTTTAAGCATGTCGCACCAGTTCCGGCTGGTCTGACGGCAGCGGCCATTTCCAGTCGTCGATAGTTTGCGCGGCGGGAATCATGTCGATGCAATCGACCGGGCAAGGTGGCAGGCAGAGTTTACAGCCGGTGCATTCGTCGGCAATGACGGTGTGCATGTGCTTGGCGGCGCCGAGAATGGCATCCACCGGGCAGGCCTGGATACAAAGCGTGCAACCAATACAGGTTTTTTCGTCAATCACAGCTACCAGTGGCACGTCGAGGTGTTCACCGTGCTCGGCATTGAGTTCGAGTACCTCGGTATCGAGCAGGTCGGCGAGGGCGATAATAGTGGCTTGTCCACCGGGAGGGCACTGGTTGATCGGGGCTTCACCGTTGGCGATGGCCTCGGCATAAGGTCGACAACCCGCGTAGGTGCATTGGCCGCATTGTGTCTGTGGCAATAGCGCGTCGATTTGATCGACCACGGGATTACCTTCAACCCGGAAGCGGATGGCCGCGTAACCCAGTATCAGGCCGAACAGACCAGCCATCAGGCTGATGGTGAGAATCGCGAGCAACACGGCTAAGCCTTAACCAGTCCGGTTAGACCCATGAAGGCCAGCGACATGAGGCCGGCGGTAACCAGTCCTATCGCCGAACCCCTGAAAGGTGTCGGTACGTCGGCAACATTAATTCGCTCGCGCATTGCGGCGAATAATATCAATACCAGCGAAAACCCGAGCGCAGCTCCAAAACCGAAGATTATCGACTCGAGGAAACTATTCTGTTCCTGAACGTTAATCAACGCCACGCCCAGCACCGCGCAGTTAGTGGTTATCAGGGGTAAAAAAATGCCGAGTACGTTGTACAGCAGGGGGCTGGTCTTGTGCACGACCATTTCAGTGAAATTGACGACAGCGGCAATTGCGATAATGAAGCCGATCGTGCGCAGGTACTCGAGGTCCAGCGGTGCCAGGATCCAGCTGTTGATCAGGTAACTCAGCACGGCCGACAGCGTCAGCACGAAAGTCGTCGCGGCGCTCATACCGATCGCCGTCTCCACCTTGCGTGAGACGCCCATAAACGGGCAAAGGCCGAGGAATTTCACCAACACGATGTTGTTGACAAACACGGTGCCGATTAACAGTAACAGGTATTCTGACATGAGCGAATTATAAGGCCTGGGACTTTTGAAAAATACCGAATTTGACTGAGGTCTTTACTGCCCTCGTTGATCCTGCGATCGACTGCGGCCGGAGCCGGTCAGTCGGCGAACTCCCCAGGTTCGAGATCCCTGGCCTGCTCTATGAAGCGTTCGACGGGGATGGTTTTTTTCAGGTGCCAGTTTAGCGAGCTGAGGTTACTCTGGTACCTGGCCGCCGAACTGAAATCATCCAGCATGGCCCGCACCTCGGGACTTTGCAGGATCGAGGGTACTGCGATAGGGCTGGCAATCAGGACGCCTAGTATGATGCTTCGGCTGTGTTTTAAATGTGATATATGGATCAGGTAAAGCGCGACCGCGGTGGGAATAACCAGCAGGTACCAGCCAAACCGGAATAGCGTTTCTGGCCAGTCCGCGGAGAACAGGTAGCCCAGTTCACTGGCGAAGATCGACATCAAATAATACAGCAGGTATACCAGGCAGACCGAAGTTACCAGTTGCCTGATTTCCCATCGATTGACCAGCAGTCGCTCCAGAATCGATAACGCGAGCACGAAACCGCCAATAGTCAATATATTCTCTCGCAACACAAACTTGAACATTTCACTCCATTTAAAGGCGTTATAGGAACTGAGAAAGAATTCAAGGCCGCCCACAAACAGGCAAACCAGTACCAGAATTACCGCCCAGTAGGTGTGTCCAAAAAGTTGACTGCGCCGACTCTTGCCAGCCAGGGGTCGGGTAGCGGAAACCGCGTAGTCGCGCGGCAGCAATTGCACCTGAACACGACCGATTTCGATGTTCAGGGGTAACTTCCCAATTACCATTGTGTCGACATTGCGCTTGCCGACACGAGTTGGATTCACCTCGGTCAGGTTGACCAGTTCGATTGATTTTTCGTCGTGGCGGATGATCTTGAGATGGTGTGGTGCAACCGTTGGGTCCGAGAGGATAATGTCGTTATCCAGTGCGCGCCCGATCGTTGTCACCTCGCCATCGATTTGCTCGTAGCGGTGTAACCCGCGAGTGCTGATTTCGAGTATCAGGGCTTCCATTCGGTTTGCTCCAGGAATTTCTGAATCAGCGGTAAGGTCGATTTGTAATCGACGCCTGTCATGATCAGGGTTATAAAAAACCCCCTGCTCCCGTGTCCAGTCAGCGCCGCCGTGAACAGGACGTCACTCATACCCTCGTATTCGACGTACTCGCGCCGGCACAGATTACTTTTCAATTCCTGCGACGACACTTCGACAAACCAGGTCCGGCAATTAAAGTTGCTGACGATGTCCCGATCCATTTTCGAGTCGATTTGATCCTTGTTCAGATTTTCGTAGAGGTTATAAAACTGGATCGGATTGAGATCTTCCGACTCAAGCCAGAAATACTCGTAGATCAAATCACCGACGAACTTGTTGTCTTCGTCGAGGTAAATATGATTCTTGTTGGCACAACGAATTTGATAACGCTTGTAGCGGGCTATGGCGCTCAGCTTGGCACTGTTATCCCAGCAACGCACGGTCGGCGAGATAATACCCGGAAGCTTGAACTGGCGCAGGTCGAGCTTGGGCCAGTCTCCCTGCAGCAGCTGTGCAATATAATTGGTTTCGTAAGCCAGTACCTGTCGTGCAACCTCGCGCTTCAGATCGGCCTCCGTATCGAAAGCCCCGACTGACGATTGTTCGATCAGGTCGTTCAAAAAGCGGGACGGAACGATAAAGCTGATGTCATTGCGTGCCGTGGCCACGTTTATCCCGATGACTTCGCCCTGGTCGTTGAAGGTAGGGCCCCCGCTCATGCCGGGATTGAGACTGCCCGAGAAAAGGATGCGACTGTCGTCGGTCTGGTTCAGAATGCCGCCGTTGGTGCCTACCGCAATACTCAGTCCGAGATCCAGCGGGTTACCCATCGCGTATATCGGCGCGCCTCGCGGCGGCAGCGGGCTCGTCCTGATGGCTTCGCCGATTGGCTTGTCGGCACCCAGCAGGGCCAGGTCGCGGGCAACATCCAGCCCCAGCAGTTTCAACTCGCCTTCCTGCCCGTCTTTACCGACGAAGCTAATGTAAAACAGCTCGGGCTCGAGGATGACCTGGCCGATGACGTGGTAGTTGGTGGCTACCTGGCTGCCATCACCAACGATAAATCCCGATCCAATACTCGATTTTTTCCCGGTTTCGCGATTCAGGACGCGCACCTGGAACACGCGATCCTGGTTGAGCTGGTAGATTTTCTTGGAATCCATCGCGGCCGCGGGCGGCGCGACCATGCTCGCGAGTAGGAGACTGACGGCAATTAGACGTGACAACAACTAGCTGACTCGCATTCCCGGTTTGGCGCCCGAGTCCGGACTCAGGATGTAAAGCTCGGTCTCGCCGGAACCGGCTGCCAGCACCATGCCCTCGGAAATGCCAAAGCGCATTTTACGAGGCGCCAGGTTGGCAACCATCACCGTGAGCTTGCCTTCCAGGTCCTCTGGTTGATAGGCATTGCTAAGCCCGGCAAAAACGTTACGGGTTTCGCTGCCGATATCGAGCGTGAGCTGTAGCAACTTGTCCGACTTTTCGACGCGTTTCGCGGCCACGATTCTTGCGACCCGGAAATCGAGCCGCGCGAAATCGTCATAATGGATCTCGGGTGCAATGGCCTCGATCGTCGGGTCTGCCGAACCCTGCTGTATTTTCTGTTCGGTTGCGAGATCCGCTTTGGTAGCCTCGATCATGCGCTCGATAAACACCGGCTCGATTCGGGTCATCAGGGGCTTGAAACGATTGATACTGTGGTCGAGCAGATTATCGCCGAGATTTGCCCAGCTGAGATTTTCGACATTGAGGAATGCCTCTGCCTCGGCGGACAGCCGGGGCAAAACGGGTTTAACAAGTATGATTAACTGGCGAAAGCAATTCAGACCGATGCTGCAGACATCCTGTACCTCTGACGCGCGATCGGGATCCTTGATGGTCACCCAGGGCTGTTTTTCATCGATGTACTGGTTGACCTTGTCGGCGAGCGCCATGATGTCGCGCATGGCTTTGCCGAATTCGCGATTTTCGTAGTAATCGGCGATGGTTTCTGAGGCCGATATAAATTGCTGGCTCAAATCCTCACTGCTGAGTTTTTTAACCAGCTTGCTGTCGAAACGCTTGTTAATGAAGCCCGCGCAGCGGCTCGCAATGTTCACCAGTTTGCCCACCAGGTCGGAATTGACGCGCGTGGTGAAATCCTCGAGATTGAGGTCGATGTCGTCAATCCCGGGCCCAAGCTTGGCGGCAAAGTAATAGCGCAGGTATTCCGGATTAAGGTGCTCGAGATAGGTGCGCGCCATAATAAATGTGCCGCGTGACTTGGACATCTTTTGCCCGTCCACGGTCAGGAAGCCGTGGCAGTAGACGGCACTTGGCATGCGGAAACCGGCACCATGCAGCATCGCTGGCCAGAACATCGTATGAAAGCGGGCAATGTCCTTGCCAATGAAGTGATACAACTCGGTGGTGCTGTCGGCGTTCCAGTAGAAGTCAAAGTCGTGTCCGGTCGCCTCGCACCAGTTTTTGAAACTGGCCATGTAGCCGATCGGCGCGTCCAGCCAGACGTAAAAATACTTACCCGGCGCATCCGGAATCTCGAATCCCCAGTAAGGCGCATTGCGGGAGATGTCCCAGTCCTTTAGTCCCTCATCGAGCCATTCGTTCATCTTGTTCGCGATTTCGATTTGCACATGCCCTGCGGCGAACCAGTTCTTGAGCATCTCCTCGAAGTCTTCCAGCTTGAAGAAATACTGTTCCGAATCCTTTTCGACCGGTGTTTCGCCACTGACGACCGATACCGGGTTCTTGAGTTCGGTGGGATCGTAGGTAGCGCCACAGTTTTCACAATTGTCACCGTACTGTCCGCCAGCCCCGCAGTTTGGACAATCACCCTTGATGAATCGATCCGGCAAGAACATTTCCGCAACCGGGTCATAGGCCTGTGATATCACGCGCGTGCGAATATGCCCCGCATCTCGCAATCGGGTATAGATATACTCGGCAAAAAATCGATTCTCATCAGAGTGAGTGCTGTAATAGTTGTCGAAGGCGACACCGAAATCCGAAAAGTCCTGCAGGTGTTCCTTGTGCATGCGTTCGATCAATGCTTCCGGTGTAATTCCCTCGGCCTGTGCGCGCAGCATGATTGGTGTACCGTGGGCATCATCTGCACACACGTAGATGCATTCGTGCCCGCGCAGCTTTTGAAAGCGCGCCCAGATGTCGGTTTGCACGTACTCGAGCATATGGCCGATATGGATCGGACCATTGGCGTAGGGTAGCGCGCTGGTGACCAAGATCTGGCGGGTTTTGGAACTCATCGAATGGACTGGCCTGGTTAAAGCAGCGTATTTTAGGTGCTGTACCAGGCACTGTATAGAACATTCACATAAAAACTAAGTGATATTTGGTGACCGGCTCGGGTAAAATGCGCGCTCCGAAAATAAACCTCGAAACAGGCAAGTACGCATGCCAATTGATAAATCGCAGATTGAAGCAAAACTGGGCCAGGTGATAGATCCCAACATGGAAACGGACCTGGTTACGAGCAAGGCCGTCAAATCGATCGAGCAGGTCGGGGACAACTGGAAAGTTCAGATCCAGCTGGGTTACCCGGCAGCGGGCTATTTCGATACCCTGAGGCAGGAAATCCAGGCGCAGTTGAGCGAAATTGACGGTATTGGCGAGGTCGAGGTAAATGTGTCCAGCCAGGTTAAATCGCACGCGGTACAGCAGAATCTGAAACCGCTGGCGGGTATCAAGAACGTGATTGCGGTTGCCTCCGGCAAGGGCGGCGTTGGCAAGTCGACAACCGCGGTTAACCTGGCACTTGCACTGCAGGCAGAAGGAGCAACCGTGGGCATTCTCGACGCCGATATCTACGGGCCCAGTATCCCGCGCATGCTGGGTTGCAAGGGCCAACCTGAATCCTCCGACGGCAAAAGTCTCGAACCCATGATTGGGCATGGCATCCAGTCGATGTCGATTGGTTACCTGGTCGAGGAAGATACCCCGATGATCTGGCGCGGACCGATGGTTACCCAGGCGCTCGAGCAATTACTCAACGACACTCGCTGGAATGATGTTGATTACCTGATTATCGATTTGCCACCCGGCACCGGTGATATCCAGCTAACGCTGGCGCAGCGCATTCCGGTCAGCGGCGCGGTAATCGTTACGACCCCGCAGGACATCGCGCTGCTCGATGCGCGCAAGGGTTTGAAAATGTTCGAAAAGGTTGAAGTACCGGTGCTGGGGATAATTGAAAACATGAGTATCCACATCTGTAGCCAATGCGGACATAGCGAGCACATTTTTGGTGAAGGCGGCGGTGCACGCATGTCGGAAGAACACGGCGTTGATTTGCTCGGCTCGCTACCGCTCGATATTCGCATTCGCGAGCAGGCAGACAGCGGCAATCCCACCGTGGCCGCGATGGCCGATAGCCAGATTTCCACGATTTACCGAGAAGTCGCGCGCAGGACAGCGGCCAAGCTCGCCACCAAGGCGCGCGATCACTCCGCTGCCTTCCCCAACATCGTCATCCAGAACAATTGATACCCTGCCGTCTCGGGTGAAAACCTGCAAAAGACGCTCCCAAACGGAGCTTTAGCGCCGGTTGGTCCATCCATGGAATCGCCTGGAGCCCAAGCGTCGGACCACGACATCCATGCCTCGCTACACTTTT
>CALZHS010000057.1 GCA_945787265.1 uncultured Gammaproteobacteria bacterium
ATCCTCGACCTGTGTCGCCGATGACTTTGCCAATCCTGTCGCGAATCCGGCCGATCGCAGCAATAACTATCAGAACGTAATTATGCCGAACGGCTTCAGCCTCACCGCGGGCACCATTACCTTCGATGCGCAGGGCCAACGCGAGGGGGTAACGTCGGATTTTAGCGTCAGCGATGGCTCGACGACCTATAGCTTCCGCGTCCATGCGAGTACCGGCCTGGTCGAGGTTATTTAACTCGATGCGACGACAATCCGCCTTTACCCTGATCGAAATTATCGTCACGATAATCGTGATCGGGATCGCGGGCACCGCGTTGTTGAGCGTGTTCACCAACATGATTCGCGGCAGCGCCGATCCAGTGATCCAGCAACAGGCAACTACTATTGCCGAAGCTTACCTCGAAGAAATCATGCTGCGGGCATACGACGATCCTCAGGTTGCCGAGTCTGGCGGTGCCGAGGCAGGTGAAACCCGCCCGACCTATGACGATGTGCAGGACTACAATAGTCTCGGTACGACGCAGGTGCGCGACCAGAATGACAATCCGATCGCAGCGCTCAGCGATTACCAGGTTACGGTCGCGGTCAACGCGGCAGTATTTAATACCGTCAATGCCATGCAAATCGATGTCACCGTTACCCATCCGGCGACCGGCTCCATTTTGTTAAGTGCCTTCCGTACCGATTACTGATGCAGCGAGCCACCGTTCAATCTGGATTCTCACTGGTCGAACTGATCGTCGTGGTCGTGCTGCTTGGAATACTGGCGGCTGGTGCCGGGCTGTTGATTCTGCGGCCAATCGAAGCTTACGATGACCAGGTGCGACGACAGCAGCTCGTCGACCAGGGTGAAATGGCGCTGCGTCAGATCGCGCGTGACGTGCGCCGCGCGTTGCCGAATAGTGTCCGTGTCACGCCGGTCGGTGCAGGATTTGCGGTGGAAATGGTAAATACGGTTGACGGCGCCCGCTATCGCGACGAGGTCGGTGGTGAGTTCATTACCGCCAACGATACGCTCGAGTTCACCACCAGTGACACCGATTTCAACCTGCTCGGCCTGTTCAATACTCCGGGCGTGTTAGTCCCGGGGCAACGCCTGGTGATTTACAATACCTCGGCTGCCGGGATTTATACCGACGCGGCGTTAAACAACAATCCGGGTATCGTAACCCCCGCCGGAACCGCGCTAACCCTGTCGACCGTTACGCCGGCGACCGAGGACGCCGAACACCATATCAACATGAGCCCGGCATTTCAGTTCGCGCAGCAGTCGCCGGGGCAGCGTGTATTCGTGATCGACGGGCCGACCAGCTACATTTGCGATCCGGCCACAAGCAGGATTGTGCGTTACAGTAACTACGCATTCAGTGCTGCGCAACCCACGCCCCCAGCGGGTGGTACCAGCGGTGTGGTCATATCGCGGTTGAGCGGCTGCAGTATGACCTATAGCCCGGGAACCTCACAGCGAGGCGGTATTCTGACTATCGAAATCACCATTGCTGACAGCGGTGAATCGATTAACCTGCTGCACCAGGTGCACGTGGTGAATGTGCCATGAACCGGGTGCAGAGCGGCTTTTCCCTGATTACGGCGATTTTCCTGCTGGTCGTTGTTGCCGCCCTGGTGGCCTACATGACCAACATCCGCGTGGTGCAGCAGACCACGCTGGTTTACGGGGTGCAGGGCGCACGGGCAACCCAGGCGGCTCGCAGTGGCGTTGAATGGGGCATTTACCAGTCAATTGTCAACGGCAGCTGTGCCGGATCGACGAGCTTTACCGATCCCGCATTCGCCGGCTTTAATATCGAAGTCCAGTGTGGCCGGACAACCCATATCGAAGGTACTACGCCAATCGATACTTTTCAGCTAACCGCAATCGCGCGCAGTGGCAGCTACGGGTCGCTCGATTACGTGCAGCGTCGAATCCAGGCAACCGTTTCGCAGGATCCGCCCTAGTTGCATTTTTTTATCAGCGAGAACTGAATCCGAAACTTTGATGCAGTTAACAGAGATGTGCAATTATTGTCGATAAACTCAACAGTTGCTTGTAGCTTCAGTTAAATTTTCTTATATATTTCAGATACTTTGAATTCAAAATTAAAGTATGATTTGAGTTGTTGAAATATAGACACTATACTTGATTGATTAAACACCGGGTTACCTTAGAATGCCGCTGGACAGTGAAAAGAAACCTACACTGTTACTCGTCGACGATGACGCAATTATCGCCGATAGTCTCGAGTATGTGCTCAGCGAAGAATACAAAATTCAGCGCGCCTCGGATCGAGCTACCAGCTTCGAGCTGATGAGCCAGATGACGGACTCGCCGACGCTGGCACTGGTTGACCTCGGGCTGCCGCCGAATACGCATCGTCCCGACGAGGGACTGGCAGTAATCAGAAAGATATCACAATTACATCCGTCGACCCGTATCCTGGTCCTGTCCGGACAGGACAACAAGAAACACCTGTTTCAGGCCAAGGCGGATGGCGCCGTCGATTTTATCGCCAAGCCCTGCGATATTGCTGAAATCAAGGTACGCCTGAAGCGGCAGATCATCGCCGGCGGCGGCACCGATTCCGGGCACGATGATATCGAGGGCATTATCGGTTCCAGCGAAGAAATCGAACTGCTGCGGATGCAAATACGTCAGCTGGCCGATTCACCCTACCCGGTTCTGATCGAAGGTGAATCTGGAAGTGGCAAGGAAGTAGCCGCGCGCAATCTGCATCGCTGCAGTTCGCGTAGCCAGGAACCTTTCATGACCCTGAACTGCGCTGCCTTCAACGGCGAATTACTCGAGTCGCAGCTGTTTGGTCACGTCAAGGGTGCATTTACCGGGGCCACCGACACCAAGAACGGATTTTTTGCGGAGGCCGGCTCGGGGACTTTATTGCTTGACGAAGTGGCTGACCTGCCCCTGGATCTGCAGGCCAAGCTGCTGCGTGTACTTGAAAATGGAGAGTACTACCGGCTGGGCGAAACCCAGCCACGCCACTCCTCGGCGCGAGTACTTGCTGCCACCAACAAGGATATATTCGCCGCCATCAAGAGTAACCAGTTCCGTGAAGATTTATACCACCGCCTCAGCGTTTTGACGCTGCGCGTGCCCTCGCTCAAGGAGCGTAACGGTGACAAGAATGAATTGCTGTTTTACTTCATGCAGCAGGTCGCTGACGAAGTGGCTGCATTTCAGCTCGACGAGAATGCACTAAAGCTTTGGAATGATTATACTTTTCCGGGAAATGTGCGAGAATTGCGCAATATAATAATCAGGCTTTCAGCGAAGTATCCGGGACAGACCATAAAACCGGAGGTGCTGCAGAGGGAAATGTCAGGACTACAGCGACACAACGGCTCGTCAGACAGTGGCGACTGGCTTAATAATGCCTTGCGCGATAGCGGTTTTCAGCTTGATCAACTGCTCAAGGCGGTTGAAAAAGAAGTGATCGATCTGGCGATGCATGAGCACGATGGCAATGTCAGTAAAGCGGCTGAAATGCTGGGTATCAACCGGACGACCCTGTATGGCCGCATGGACCGGCTCGAGGTCAAGGAATAGATCATGTACGAAGACTATTTCGGCCTCCAGCGTCCGCCGTTTAAAATCACCCCGGACACCAGCTTATTTTACGAGGGCGGTAAACGCGGTGATATTCTCGCCGCGCTGGTATACGCAATCCATCGCGGTGAAGGCATCATCAAGGTCGTCGGTGAGGTCGGCAGCGGCAAGACCATGCTGTGTCGCATGCTGCAGCTCAAGTTACCGGACACGGTAGAAATCGTCTACATCGCCAATCCAAGTGTATCGCCGGAGGATATCCTGTTCGTGATCGCGCACGAGCTGGAGCTATCGGTTACCAGGGATGATTCCAAGCATGAAGTCATGCACCTGTTGCAGGATTACCTGCTGCAGCGGCATATGGAAAACAAGCAGGTCGTGCTTTTCATCGAAGAGGCACAGGGTATGCCGCTTGATACGCTCGAGGAAATTCGGCTTTTATCAAATCTCGAGACGGATCAAAACAAGCTGCTGCAAATCGTCCTGTTCGGGCAACCCGAGCTGGATCAAAACCTGGCGCAACAGTCGATTCGACAGTTACGCGAACGCATTACGCACAGTTTTGATCTTGAGCCGTTGACGCAGGACGAAATACATAATTACCTGAATTTCCGCATGCGGGAGGTGGGTTACACCGGCCCGGAATTAATCAACACCACGGTCGCGAAAAAGGTCGAGCAACATTCGGATGGGCTGTTGCGCCGTATCAATATAATTGCCGACAAAATCCTGCTCTCGGCGTTTGCCGAGGGTACTCACAATCTCAGTGCCAAGCACGTTACCGCGGCGGTTAACGATAGCACTTTTAATCCGAAGGTGCCGCGCAGATCGCGCGCTTTGTGGTGGCTCGGCATTTTTATTGTTATTGCGCTGGCCGTGGCCTTATTCCAGACCCGCTCGCAATGGATCTCGATCCCTGTCTCGGATTTGTGGACCTCGATCCAGGCTTCGGACCTGGTACCCAAACCGGAAGATGCTGCAGAAATTGATAATCCGGTCACAGATATTGCGCCCCAGGCATTGGAAACTGATGCGACGTTAAACACGGAGGGGAGCGCAGAAGCCGAGATTAATGAAGCCCCGGTAATGATTGCTACAGAACCGGAATTGAGCCCGGAGGCAGCACAGCCTGAATCGGTGAGCCAGGCGATACAGACCCCGGAACCGTTGCTGCAGGAAGCTGCGGTATCGGAGCAGCCGGCCGAGAAAGAAATTACCAAGGTTGATGTAGCCGTGCTGCAAACGACAGCTCAGGAACCGGTTGCAGCTGAGCCGGCACCGGTTGTTGAAGACGAAGTCCTGCAGAGTGCGCTCGATCAGGCCGCCTCGAGCGATGCGCTGGTGATTGATAGCAGCAGTGATCTCGGCTTGACCGCGGATTACAATCAATGGCTAAATGCAAAGCTGCGCGAGAGCCGCGACTGGCTGAGGAACGCAAACCGGGATAGCGTGTCGATCCAGGTTCTAATGCGCAGTAAATCCGCTGCGCGTGAACTGGTCTATTATTTACGTAATGAATGGCCGCTGGATTTGTCGCAAACGTATTTGTACGAGGTAAATACCGATACCAGAAGCATCTATCGGGTTTTTTATAGCGAGTTTAATTCTCTATCCCTGGGCAGGAATCAACTGGAGCGTCTGCCCGATTCGGTAAAGAAAAACTCGCCTTACCTGCATTCGGTATACCGCATGCAGAAAGCTTTGCTGTAGCAGTCTGTAATATAACTGGAATAACACGATGAAAAAAATTGTATTGTTACTTGCTCTCATAAACCTGGTCGCCTGTACAAGCCTCATGGAAGACAGGGATAAGCGACTCACCGTCGTGGATAGTCACGTTGATACACCGGCTCCGTCGGTCGAGCAGGCCGATTCCGGAATACCCCCGGTGGTCGAGCAGGTGCCGGTCATCGCGGCGCCTGAACCAGCAGAACCAATGCAAACCTTCACCGTCGTTGCGACCGATTTACCGGCAAATGAACTGCTGTTTGCGCTGGCGCGCGATGCCCGGCTGAATCTTGATATCGATCCCGCAATCGATGGCCGCGTCAGCATCAATGCCATTGACCAGACCCTGCCGCAGATATTGAAGCGGATCTCGCGCCAGGTTCGTTTGCATTATTATCTCGACGGCCCGAACCTGGTTGTCGAACAGGATCGACCCTTTGTTCGACTTTACCGGATTGACTATCTCAATATGTCGAGAACAACGACCTCCAGTGTCGGTATCGAGACGGCTTTATCCGCGGAGACGGAAGACGGCGGCACCAGTGGCGATTCCTCCACCGAGGTCAGTAACGAATCCACCAATGCTTTCTGGCAAACCCTGGAAGCCAATATCGAATTACTGGCCAATACCGGCGACGAGGAGGGTACGGTTATCTCCAACCGGGAATCCGGCACTATTTCGGTATTGGCGACCTCCGGCGCACATGAAAATATTCAGCGATTCATTGATTCCGTAATAGGCAGCGCGCGCCGGCAAGTGCTGATCGAAGCGACGGTAGTAGAAGTTACCCTGAACGATGATTTTCAGGCCGGAATCGACTGGAAGAGAATGGCTATCGGGGATGGTTGGACCGTGGGACAGGACCTGCTTAGCGCTACCACGACGCTAGGGTCGCTCGATACAGGAGGACCGGTGGTCGAGGCGAGCTACTTGAATACCAATTCGGACCGGGACATTACCGGTGCGATAAAGGCGCTGGATGCATTTGGCGACGTTTCGGTTATGTCGAGCCCGAAAATCATGGCCCTGAATAACCAGACTTCGGTGCTGAAAGTTGCCGACAACACGGTTTATTTTGAAATAGATGCAACCTCAGATACTGATGAAGGCGTGACAACCAGGACTTTTAATACCACCATAAAAACAGTTCCGGTTGGCTTCGTCATGAACGTAACGCCGTTCATAACGGCAGATGACGAGGTTATCCTCAATATTCGCCCTACCATCACGCGGATACTGGATTTTGTAAATGATCCCAACCCCGCCCTCGCGGACGCAAATGTCACCTCGAGGGTTCCGATAATCCAGGTCCGTGAAATGGAGTCCGTGCTGCGGGTATCGAGCGGTGATACCGCGGTCATCGGTGGCTTGATGCAGGATACCGCCAGTAAAAATGACGCTGGATTACCGGGACTGCATGATGCCAGGGGAATTGGATTACTGTTTGGCACGAAAACACGGCAATTCGATAAATCAGAGCTGGTTATCTTTCTGCGACCACGGATTTTAGATATTGCCAACATCGAGACCAACCTGAGCGACTTTAAGAAATTTTTGAAACCCGAGGCATTCTCCGGGACTGCAGAATAGAGATAACTGATGAGTTTACTGCTAGACGCGCTCAAGAAAGCCGCCGAGCAAAAGGCGCAAAAGAGCAAGGAAGAAATTCCGGGGGCGGAAACGTCCGACGAGACCATTGTGGTTTCGGCCCCGGAAGATATTTCCGAGCTTGAAGATGCCGATCACATTCTTCAGGACTCTCAGCGCGACTTACAGGACCAGACGGAATTCGATGAATCCAGACTGCAAACCCAGGTCGAAGATACGCATCTTGAGCGCGATGCTGATGAAACCATCGTTGAAAGCGCCGATACACAGCTGACGGATTTAAGTACCCAGATGCAAACCGGTGAAGATGAAACCATCGTCTTTGCCGAGGAAGACGTCTCCGATTTTATGGGAGAACCGGAACTGGTCAGTCGTGACGCAGAAGATGTTACCGAGCTGGGCCAGGTTGACCAAACCGAGGCGCAGACGCGTATCGAGCCCGCGGATGAGCATCCCGTCGGGGAAGATACCGAATTCGATCAGACCGCTCTTCAGACGCGGATGGAATCGACCCAGGTCGAGGCGGACAGGGACGAGACCGAGTTCGATCAAACCTCTCACCAGACCAATATCGAGGCTGACGATGCAGAATCCACCCGCGCTGAGGTCGGCGATGACCTGACCGAGTCGCAGGAAGACATGTCCCTGTTACTGGTAGAGCGTGATGATACGAATTTCACAAGTCGCACGGACCTGACCGACCCTCGGCAGCAGACCAGGGGCGATGCTACCGAAACTGACGGGCTCGGGCTGGTGGATACCACGCGGCATCAACCTCCCGGCGAGTCAACCGAGACCCGATCGACCACACAAACCGGTGTCACCGGGGCTGCGCTCGATACCCAGTCGACCGCCACGCGCACGGATTCTACCGGCACCTACACCTATGCCCCGGATAACTACGATCGCACCTTGATGAAACTGCCGAGTGACGATGCGTCCCGGTTATTCGCGGGTATGAAAAATGATGCCGATGCAGTGATGACGCCAGACTATGCGAAGAAAGTTTTTCGCAGCAAGTCGTCGGCACAGCGCATGCATAATGCCAAGATTTATGGAGGCATTGCAATCGTGATCATTATCGCAATCGGTATCTTTGGCGCCTTTGAGTTTCAGTCTTAATCGGACCAGATTGACAACAGTT
>CALZHS010000058.1 GCA_945787265.1 uncultured Gammaproteobacteria bacterium
GGTTGGTTCTGTGCAGTACATATTTCCCGTCCTTGTCACGCAGCAACCGTCCTGCAGGATCGGTCAACGGGCCTCCTTGTGCGGTTCCGACGGCAAGTACTGAAACCCGATGGCCCTGACCGGCCGCGATGAGCGCCGCCGGTACCGCCGCGCCAGCATCAGCGCTCGAGCCCGCCGTGATAATCAATATCTGCCCAACCCCGGTAAAAGACGCCCTGAGTAAATCTTGTGCAGCACCAATCGCGAGATCGATACGGGTGCCGTCTTTCGGCATGGTGCTGGGGTCGAGCGCCTCGAGGAATGCCAGCAGCGTTTTGGCGTCTCGTGATAATGGCGACACGACGAAGGCGTGACCCGCGAATACGACCAGCCCGGTTTCACCGTCGAAGTCTGCCGTAATAATCTCCCTGGCGGCGGTGATCGCATGCGCGAAACGCGTCGGCTTTACATCCTGCACCAGCATCGAGCGCGATAAATCCAGTGCTACCACCCGCGCACTGGTTGATTCGAGTATGGGATAGGATTGCTTGCGCCAGCTCGGTCCGGCCGCCGCGATAATGGACAGGGTCATGACAATGCCCAGGATCCAGGCCAGCATTCGGTTACTGTTCCCGGCCTGACCATCGCTAATCATTTTATCCAGCAGTCTCGGGTCGCAGATCCTGTTCCACATCGATTCACGGCCCGCTCGCCTTGAGTAAGACCAGATCAGCCACCAGGACGGCGGCAGTAGCAGTAGCCATCCCGGGTTCAGAAACTGGAATGCGGCCGATTCGTTCATAAGGTTGTCGAAGACCGTGAGCGCCGGATCGACCAGGCAGTAAAAATCACCATGACGATAATACCCACCGCCAGTGGTAGCGAGAACAACTCGTTTCGCGGCCGATGCGACTGATACTGGTAATCAACCGGTTCAAGTTTATCGAGTGCCAGGTATATTTTTTCCAATGCCGCGGTATTGGTGGCGCGAAAATATTCGCCCCCGGTTACATTGGCAATTCTGCCAAGCACCCGTTCGTTGAGAGCAACCCCGGAGGGTATATTGCGCTGGCCATAGGTGCGACTCAGGGTCTGGGCGTCGGTACCGACACCAATCGTATAGATTGTCAGACCCTGTTGACGCGCCGCCTGGGCAGCAATTACCGGGTTCTCGAAACCCGCGGTATTGGATCCATCGGTTACCAGCACCAGTACCTTGTGCCTGGCTTCCTGCTGCCGCATGGTCTTGACGGCCAGTCCAATCGCGTCGCCAATTGCTGTATGGCGACCGGCTAAGCCGGTGCTGATTTCGGCGATCAGCCGGGATAAGGTATCGAGATCGAAAGTCAGGGGTACGTAAGTGTACGCGTTGGTGCCAAACAAGATCAGCCCAAGGCGATCACCTTCACGACGCTTGATGAACTTATCTACCACGATCTTTAAAACATCGATCCGACTGGCCGCTTTGGAATTAATCGTCATGTCGGTTTCACTCATGCTTCCGGATATATCCACCGCCAGCATCAGGTCACGACCGCTGACCGTGCGCGTCAACGGTTCGCCGAGCCAAAAGGGTTTGCTCGCCGCGATAACCAGGCATATCCAGAGTATCCAGAAACAGGTTCGGGCCATACGGCCGGTCGATTTACCGATCGAAGAACCTTCGAATCGGTAATCATTCAATAGCGGCACGGCGAGCGCCACGTCGACGCTGTGGGTTGTCGGCAACAGGCTTCTGACCACCAGTGGAACGGGTAACAGCAACAGTGCCCACCACCAGTCAAAACCAAGCATCAATCCCTGCTCCACTGTCGCAGCCGGGGTTTTACCGCAGCCAACCATTGCCCACACAACGCCAGCAGCCGGGCGGTATCCAGCTTGACCCGTTGCGCGTAAATCAGGTTCCCGAATACCCGGCCCTCGCCACTACTGAAGGCGCTGTCGCCGAGGCTCTCGTCTAGAAATAGCAGCCAGCTTTCGCCGCAGAGGCTTTCCACCTGTCGCCCGGGAAATGCCAGCAATGAAACCTGTCGCCACCATTTTGACAGCGCCAGCGCAAGCCCGTGGGCATCCTGGTCTCTTTCATAGGAAGCAGCGATGTCCCGCAGTGCCCGCTCGGCCAGGCCGGCCATGCGGTTGGTTCTGCGATGTCGCAGAATCAGCCAGATACAAACTGCGAGCAGGATGAGTAAAACGATTGCGATTCCATGAGCGGGGGCAATCAGCCACCATGCAGGTTCTGGCGGCGGTTGAATGTCCTTCAGTTGTTGCAGCAGTTGCTCGGTATTCATTTTAAAGCACCAGCTTTTGCAAGATCTGGGGCGTAACCGGACGATTGCAGGAAATCGGAAACAGCGGGATATCAAATCCCGATGTCAGCATTTCAATTTGTGCCCGATGCGCCTGTTGACGCTGACTCAACCAGCTATCCTGCGTCGATCCAGCCAGGTCAAAGCCAACCCTGCGGCGTTCCGCCAACACCTGGTAATGCCCCCCTGGCCAGGGATTACTCTCGGTATCATCGTGAATCCAGTAAGCGTTAACATCGTTGTGCTTGACTAGTGTCGACAGGATTTCCGCCGATTGGTCATCGACACCGATAAAGTCCGAGATCAGGGCAATGATTGAACCCGGTTTTACCACGCGATCCAACTCGCGTAATAAAAAATTGAAGCGGTTCTGCGACAGGTCTGGCGGAAGTTCAATGTTGCCGGCTTGCGCCAGGCAATGAAAAACATTCAGCAAACCCGAGCGGGTTTTGCCAGGCCTGACTTCATAGTGCCTCCCGGGCGACACGATCAACCCGCCGATCCGATCGCCGGCAAAGCGGGACAACCAGCCGACGTGGGCAGCGACCTGAGCTGCCGACCAGGATTTGAAGCTGAAACGGGTTCCAAAAAACATCGACGCCGATAAATCCACCGCGATCAGAAAGTGTCGCTCCTTTTCCTCGGCAAATACCTTGGTATGTGCTTCCCCGGTCCGCGCCATCACGCGCCAGTCCATGGTGCGCACATCGTCACCGGAAACGTAGGCACGGGATTCTTCGTACTCCATCCCCCGCCCCCGAACTCGTACCTCGCGTGCGCCTGAGCGGTAACTGGCGCGGCGCTGACTGTGGGCCAGGCGCAAACCTGACAATTGCGCGCGAACCCTGAGCAGTTCATCAACCTCGATGTTGATCCCGGCAACCTGGCTGGCACGGTCATTCATCTCAGCTTACGGGTACTTTTGCCACCAGTTCGTCGATGACGTCATTGACGGACACACCGTCGGCTTCCGCCTGGTAGGTCAGCAGGATACGGTGGCGTAGCACCTCGTGTGCGAGTTGTTGTACATCTTCCGGAGAAACAAAATCGCGGGCATCAAGCCAGGCTAAAACGCGACAGCAGCGATCGAAAGCCAGGCTTGCCCGCGGACTCGCGCCATATTGAATCCAGCCGGCGAGCCTGCTCGAATAGGGTTCCGGATTTCGGGTCGCATCGACCAGCTGGGCGATGTACTGCTCGACCGGATCGGACATGTACAGATCAAGGATTTGCCGACGTGCATCGAATATTGTTTGTTGTGATATCGGCAGGCCTTGCGGCAGGATGATGCCCTGTTCGTCCTGCTGGGCCTCACGTCGAACCTGGTGCATGATCCGGATCTCGGAATCAACTTCGGGATAGTCGATGATCACCTTGAGTAGAAAACGGTCGAGTTGGGATTCCGGTAACGGGTAAGTTCCTTCCTGTTCGATCGGATTCTGGGTGGCCATAACAAAATAGAGCCCGGCCAACGGGTAGGTCATCTTGCCGACCGTAATCTGGCGTTCTTCCATCGACTCCAGCAGTGCTGATTGTACTTTTGCCGGGGCACGGTTGATTTCATCGGCGACGATCACGTGATGGAACAATGGCCCTTGCTGAAATGCGAAACTGCTGTCATGCGGTCGATAGACATCGGTACCAGTCAGGTCCGAAGGCAGCAGGTCGGGGGTAAACTGGATTCGCTGAAAATCGCCTTCGAGGCCGCTGGCCAGGGTTTTTACCGCCCTGGTTTTGGCGAGCCCGGGTGGACCCTCGACCAATATGTGTCCATCGGCCAGTAACGACACCAGCATTCTCGAGACCAACCGCTGCTGACCGAGAATCAGGGAGTTCATGTATTCTCGCAACACCAGTATCTGGTCTCGCAGGGCATTGACTTCTGAATCAGGCATTATCCGGTTGTTGAGTAATGCAATACCGAAGAATAACCGGCCCTAGTTTTAAGTGCTAGTTTAAACCGAACAGATTGTTGGCGTTGTTGAAGGTTTCACGGGCAAGCTGTTCGACCGATTCGCCGCGAATTTCCGCCAGTTTTTCCGCAACCAGCCTGACTCTGCCGGGATGGTTGGTTTTGCCACGATACGGCGCGGGAGACAACCAGGGTGCGTCGGTCTCAATCAGCAAACGCTCAAGCGGAATCTGGCTTGCCATATCGCGTACGTTCTGGGCCTGGTGAAAGGTGACGATGCCGGATATGGAAATATAAAATCCCAGCTCAATGGCCGCCTGGGCCATCGACCAATCCTCGGTAAAGCAATGCAATACGCCACCTACATCCTGGGCCCGGTGCTTGCGCAGTAACGCGAGCGTATCCTCGCGTGCATCCCGGGTGTGGATCACCAGCGGCAAGCCGCATTCGCGGGCGGCCTCGATGTGGGTTATGAATCGATTACGCTGCCAGTCGAGCTCACCTGACTGGTGAAAGTAATCCAGCCCGGTTTCGCCTATGGCGACAACCTTGTCGTGCTGTGCAAGTTCGCAAAGTTGTTCGACACTGGGTTCCTGCACATCTTCGTAATCGGGGTGTACGCCGGCGGTACAAAAAATGTGTGCGTAAGCGCCAATACGCCGGTGCATCGCATCAAAGGATTCGAGGTTGACCCCGATGCAGAGCATGCGGGTTACCGCATCCTGCTCAATAGTCTTGAGCAGTTGATCGAAATCATTATTGAAACCAGCCAGATCGATGCGATCCAGGTGGCAATGTGAATCAAAGAACACTTCTATCGTTCAGGTAGTTCGACAATAGGAAACACTCGCATTGCGGCGATAAAATATCAAGGGGGATTTACGATGGTTTCGCGGACGTCACGGCGGTGATCAGGTACCCGGCATTCTGGCAACAGGCGATAAACTACTACATGGTGTGGGTAGGTCGATCCGCCTGTAATGCCCCGGCCAGAAAGCCCTCGATCTTGTTGCGCGTGGTGCCATTATCCTGGGTACTGAACTGAACCCCGATTCCCGCGGCTTTATTGCTCTGTGCGCCCTGCGGGGTTACCCATATAATCTTGCCCGCCACCGGCAGGCGCTCCTTGTCATCCATCAGGCTCAACAGCATGAAAACCTCGTCGCCGAGGGAATATTGCTTGTTGGTCGGAATGAATAATCCACCGTTCTTAACGTAAGGCATGTAAGCGGCATATAGTGCGCTCTTGTCCTTGATGTTTAATGAAAGTATGCCTTGACTGCCAGGGGCTCCCATTAGACTAATCTCCGCGTAAGTATTTGTTTTAATGATATTAGCACGTCTTCGAGCTGAAGTTGGAGATCAAGGTTATTTTCTTCGATTTGCAGTTGTCGTTGCGCTTTGAGCTGTAAATCCGTTAACGCCTGGGCACTGCGCCGGTCGGCACCGGGTACCGCGCTGGCGTTAGCGTTTACACCGCTTGCCTGGTAGCAGTAAGCCATCAGCGTCATGTTGATAAGCCGGCGTATTATCGATGTTTCAGAGGTCAACAATCCGTGGCATAGATCAGTCACACTGAGGTCACCTCGCAGAAACTGGGCGAATCGGGTCTTGAATTGTGCGACCAGCGACGCGTAATCTTGTTGCTTTAGCTGAACCGCGAGCACCGGGTCGCCGTCGGCATATTGAAGATAATTGTCGGCTGTTTCAGCCTCGATACCCTGTTTTTCCAACCATTCGAGCGCCTCGGCCCGGGTCGGTGGTTGCAGCGACCAGGATTGGCAGCGACTGCGCAATGTGACCGGGATACGTCCACTGTTGTGGGTCAGCAGCATTAACAGCACCTGGGGTGCCGGCTCTTCCAGGGTTTTCAACAGCGCATTTGCGCTATTTTTGTTCATGCTTTCGGCCGGATAAATTGCAGCAATCTTCAGGCGTTCGTAATTTCGGGTTAAAGAAACTTCATGTATTAGTTTACGTATTTGCTCTATATTTATGTTTTTATTGATTTTTTTAGTTTTTTCATTTTGTTCCAGCGTCACCAGGTTAAAATCCGCGTAGGTGCCGGCCTGCATCATTCGGCAAGCCTGGCAGCTACCACAGGTGCGCAGGTCATCGGGTTTGTCGCACAGCAGTAACGTGGAAAGGTACCTTGCGAAGCTGCTGATATCCTGTTCACTGGTGGTATCTATCAATACCGCGTGCGGCAGATGTTGCTGAAGTTTTAGCGCGAGCGCGCGTCTCAGGATATCAGCCTGCCAGGGCAGATACTGTATATCGCCCTGCTCCACTAGTCCTTGCCACCCGTGGCTTTCAGATTCAGTGAAAAGCGATTGTTTATGATTTCGATAATATCCTGGTTGACCTGGTCCATGTTCTGGTCGGCGTTGACGATCACGTATTGCTGCGTATCGCTCGCCGCAATATCGAGAAATGCAGCGCGAACCCTGGCATGGTATTCGGCCCCTTTTTTCTCGAAACGATCCTCTGAGTCACCTCGCTCCCGGGCCCTGGCGAGCGCCAGCGACTCCGGGATATCGAGGATCAGCACCAGTGCCGGGGTGAAATCTCCCACCACGACTTGATGAATGTTTTCGACCGTATCGAGCCCCAGGTTGCCTGCAATACCCTGGAAGGCACGGCTCGAATCCGCAAAGCGGTCGCTGATCACCCAGTTTCCTGCCTCGAGCGCGGGCCATATGGTATCGCGCAGGTGGGACCGTCGTGCTGCGTACATTAATAACAGCTCGGTCATACTATCCCATTTTTCAGGGTCGCCCCTGACCAGCAGTTGGCGAATATCCTCGGCTGCCGGTGAACCTCCCGGTTCGCGTGTCAGGATAGCCGGCTCCCCAGCCTCTACAAGCGCCTGTAATAATCTTCGAGTCTGCACACCCTTACCCGAGCCGTCGACACCGTCGATGACAATCATCCGATTCTGGCTGGAATTCGTGTTCACGCTTTGTGTTTGCACCTATCTACTTCTATCTCGTCCATTCAGCTGATATTTCTGAACCGCTGCATTGTGCTCCGCCAGAGTCGCCGAAAAATGATGCGTGCCGTCACCCTTGGACACAAAATACAGCGCGTTCGATTCTGCCGGGTGCAATGCCGACCGAATTGCTTCGAGTCCCGGCAGTGCGATGGGTGTCGGCGTCAACCCTGAATGCAGGTAAGTATTATAAGGCGTGTCCTTTTTCAAATCCCTGAAACGTATATCGCCGTCGAATTGCTCGCCCAGGCCGTAGATTATCGTTGGATCGGTTTGCAGGCGCATGTTTCTTCTCAGGCGCTCGGTAAATACCGAGCTGATCAACGGGCGTTCGAAAGCTGCCCCGGTTTCCTTTTCGATTATCGAGGCCAGGATGAGGGCTTCATAACTCGACTTCAACGGTAAATCAGGTGCGCGCTGCTCCCACTCCCGCGTCAGGTGATTCTGCATCACTTCGTAGGAACGCCTCAGGAAATCTATATCCCGGGTTCCCTTGGGGAAACGATAGGTATCCGGGAAGAACAGGCCTTCAGGATGCCGGTCCGGGTAACCCAGCAAATTCATTATTTCCTGGCCTGTCTTGCCCTGCAGGGTATGTTCGATGATCGGGTCTTCGGCGATTGCTGCCATTAACTGACGGAACGACCAGCCCTCAATCACCGTGAAACTGTACTGTATCGAGTTGCCCCGGGTAAACAAATCAAGTATCTCGTCAGCAGTCTGCCCCGACTCGATTTGATACTCTCCGGCCCGCACCCGGGTTTCGCCCCTTGATGGGCTCAACCTCAACCGCTGCTTCCCCGGC
>CALZHS010000059.1 GCA_945787265.1 uncultured Gammaproteobacteria bacterium
GGCTGATGCAGGAATTGCGGAAGATGGATACCGACTCGTGTTTAACTGTAATCGTCACGGCTGCCAGGAGGTATTTCATCTGCACCTGCACCTGATTGGCGGCCGGCAGCTGCACGGAATTTCAGCCGCTTAGCCGGTGCCGGCCTGTTCCTGCATTTTCACGTAGTTCAGGTAGCGTGATTCGGCTATTTTCCCCTTTGCCAAAGCCTCGACGACGGCACAGTCGGGTTCATTCAGGTGCAGGCAGTTGTGGAAGCGGCAATTTTCCGCAAATTTAACAATCTCCCTGAATCCATGCGCTAGCGGCCTGTCCTTATCGACGAAAGGGTTGAAACCCCGCACACCGGGGGTATCAATCAAGTCTCCACCTGCAGGTAAATGGTAGAGTCGGCTCGCGCGAGTGGTGTGGCGTCCTTCCTCGTTGGCCTCGGAAATGCTGGCAATCTTGATATCTGTCCCGGGCAGCAGCCACTTGGTGAGCGATGACTTGCCTACACCGGACACGCCGCTTAACACGGAGACCTGGTCGGTGAGTAGCGCGGTGAACTCATCCATTCCCTGGCCGGTCTTGACGCTCGTAGATAGCAGCCTATAACCCAGGGGCGTGTAGATACTTGCCAGGGCAAACGGGTCGTTCGTGTCGTTTAGCAAATCTATCTTGTTCAGTAGAATGCAGGCTTCGATATGCTGCTGCTCCGCCGAAAGCAGGTACTGATCAAGTAAATAAAGATTGGGTTCCGGTGTCACCGCGAGACAAACAACCAATTGGCCGATGTTGGCGGCCACTGCTCGAACCTGCCCGAAACCATCGACGCGCTGCAGCAGATTATCACGCGCCAGAATGGCGAGCACGCGATGTTCCCGGGTGGCGGTCGTTTCGATCGCCACCCGATCACCGCAAACGATATTGCCGAGATTTGATTTGATCTTGCAGTCGATGGTATTGCCGGATTCCAGTTCTACCAGGATTCGCCCTCCCTGGTGCGAAACAACAATACCGTGCTGGTGTTCAGCACTATCCGAGACTTCTAACTGAGCTGCCTGGATCCGATTTTTCTGCCGCTCGCTGAGTCTGCGTTTTGCCATGAAATTTTTATCTCATTCTGGCGCGCGAGCGCTGTGCCGATCCTGTTTAATCTGCCGATCCTCCGGATGCTATGGCTTCCAGGTGGTTGATTCGAATTGTGGCCGGCGGATGTGAATCGTAGAACATCGAATGTATCGGGTCGGGTGTCAGGGTACTGGCATTATCCCGGTAAAGGTTTACCAATGCCGAAATCAGCGCCCTGTAGTCGCTGTTCAAATGGGCGAACTCATCTGCCTCGAATTCGTGTTTGCGTGACATGGCCGAGAACAGGGGACTGATGAAATAGGTAAACACCGGCATAATCATCACGAACAGTATCAGCGCGGCATGGGTCGAGGCAGCTTCCACCCCGAGCGAACTATAAAACCAGCCAGAGCGCATCAGCCAGGCCAGCAGTGCGAAACCGACGAAAGAAAGAGCACTCGACAGCAGCAGCGATTTTTTGATGTGGTTGCGTTTGAAGTGCCCCAGCTCATGCGCCAGCACTGCTTCCACCTCGTCCTCGGATAGTGATTCGAGCAAGGTATCGTAGAAGACGATTCGCTTGTTCCTGCCAAAGCCGGTGAAGTAGGCGTTGCCGTGTGATGAGCGACGCGACCCGTCGACGACAAAAACGCCCTGGCTTTGAAATCCGCAGCGATTCAGTAATGCCTCGATACGGGCGCGCATAGACGCGTCTTCCAGCTGGCTGAATTTGTTGAAAATCGGTGCAATGAAAGCAGGGTAGGCCCAAATCATGATTAAGCTGAAAGCCATCCATAGAAGCCAGGCATAAATCCACCAGCGATCGCCGGCCTGGTTCATGAGCCACAGGATTGCGGCTACCAGCGGGACCCCGATGATTAATGACAGCAGCGCGGTTTTAACCAGGTCCAGCAACCAGGTCTTCAGCGTGGTCTGGTTAAATCCGAAACGTTCCTCGATAGCAAATGTCTGGTACAGCGAAAACGGCAGGTTCAGGATGGCGGTGATCAAAGTCACCGAACAGATAAACGCGATGCCGGTCAGCAGCGCTGAATATCCAAATCCGGACCACCATTGGTCAACCCAGTTTAATCCGCCACCAATGGTCCAGATGAGCAACCAGGCGGTTTCCCAGCCCAGAATGACTCTACCCAGGCGTAACTTGGTGCAGCTGTAATTGGCTGCACGGTGGTGATCGGTGAGGGCGATTCTGTCGGCGAACGCGTCGGGCACCCTGGCGGCATGTGCCTGGATATGGTTGATCTGACGTTGACTCAGCCACAGGCGAACCACCACCGTTGCGGCAACGAAGCTCAGGAATATTGCGGTGAATATATGCATGCATCAACTGGCGGCAAAAAACTTGCTATAGTTTAACGCATATTCGAAATACGTGAAGCCCGGAGCGTTTGAAACCGATGGATGAAAATAACCTGATTTGGATCGATCTTGAAATGACGGGTCTGGATACACAGAACGACCAGATAATTGAAATAGCAACCGTGGTGACAGAGTCGAATCTGGCTATCCTCGCACAGGGCCCTGTGATCGCCATTCACCAGCCCGATGAAATCATGGCTGCCATGGATGCATGGAATACAGGCCATCATGGAGAATCCGGCCTGACCAGTCGGGTCAAGCAAAGCACCAGCAGCACGCAAGACGCCGAGCAGGAAACCCTGGCGTTTCTGCGCCAGTATGTTGTTCCCGGGAAATCACCCATGTGCGGTAACAGTATCTGCCAGGATCGGCGTTTCATGGCGCGCCTCATGCCCGAGCTTGAAGCCTATTTCCACTACCGTAATCTGGATGTCAGCACGCTCAAGGAACTGGCACGCCTGTGGAGGCCGGATCTGGTTTCAGGGTTTGTCAAAAGAGGTGCGCACCTCGCGCTGGATGATATTCTCGAATCGATCGACGAGCTTAAATACTACCGCGAGTGCCTGATTCAAGACTGAAGCCCGCTGCTGGATAGTAGCCTGTGGACAGCTGATGAAATAATGCAATCCGCAGGCCATGTCATGATCGCTAAAAAATGGTTGTAGCCTTAAAGATTCTCCACTTCTGCCGATAACTACACCTGACACTGAAGCTATCACTGACCAGGTTTCCTATGGATCTCGCCTCGCTTATTGGCATTATTTCCGGTATCGGACTGATTATCGCCGCGATCATACTTGGCGGGGACATGCATAATTTTTTCAATACCCCGGGCCTGATGATCGTCATAGGCGGTACCATGGCCGCAACCTTGCTCACGTTTCAGTTCCGCGACGTGTTAACCGCGTTTAAAAGTGCCTATTTTGTGTTTTCCTCACCCAAGCAGGATTCACAGGAGTTGATCAATACCATGATCAAGCTTGGCACCATCAGCAGACGCAAGGGCCTGCTGAGCCTCATGGATGTCAAGACCAGCACGCCATTTTTGAAGAGAGTCTGCACGCTGATCGCCGATGCCGCCGACGAAGAAACCCTGCGTTCGGCAATGCGTACCGAAATAGAATCCATGCAGATGCGACATTTCATCGTGCAGGACGTATTCCGCAAAATGGCCGTCTATGCGCCATCGTTTGGAATGCTGGGTACCCTGGTTGGACTGATCCAGATGCTGTCGCTGCTGGCAAGCCCCGATAACCTGGGCCCCGCAATGGCCATCGCCCTGTTGACCACTTTTTACGGGATCCTGTTATCGACCGCCATATTCCTGCCCATCGCCGGCAAGTTACGTTCCAGGACGCTGATCGAGGTCATGAATTTCGAAATTATTTTTCAGGGAGCGGTCAGCATTCTGCAGGACAATAACCCGCTTTCGGTGTATGAAAAACTGTCGTCTTTCGTGCCCGCAAAAAAACGCAAACCTATGCAAAAACTGAGGCAGCGTAGCTGATGTCCGCGCGATCCCTAAACGGTGTGTTCGAAGACGAGGAGGGCAACAGTGCCTGGATTGTCACCTTCGCCGATATGATGACCCTGATTCTCGTATTTTTCATACTGCTATACACACTCGCCGATTTCGAGGACGAAGCGTATAAAGAACTGGTTGAGTCGGTGCAGGTCATAGATGGCGACGGTAATCAAATCAGTGTCATCGACTTTGCCACCCGCAAAGGCCGCAACCCCGAGCCGCTGAAAGCGATTGAAGACATGCTGGGCATGAACCCGAGCCATGTCCCGGTGGAGAATCTGAAACCGGCACTGGTGGCCGAGATGGAGAGCATGATCGACAACACCGATCTGGCAGATAGCGTTGAACTCGCTTACAACGGTGATCAAATAAACCTGCAGATCGATGGGCGATATCTGTTTGAATCGGGCCAGACGCAGCTCAAGGATCGGGCCCGGTTCATTTTTGCCAACCTCGCACAAATGTTCAGAGACTACGCGGATTACAAAATCGCCATCAGAGGTCATACCGATGACCAAAACATTCAGACTGCCCAGTTTCCATCCAACTGGGAACTCTCGGCAGTGCGTGCGACCACGGTACTTCGATATTTTATCGGGCAGGGAATCGACCCCAGGCGTATGACCGCGACCGGCTACGCGGATTATTTACCGCTGGTAGAAAACAATAGCTCTGAAAACAGGGCCAGGAACCGGAGAGTTGAGTTTGTTCTGGAAAAAGAAAAAGACATTTGATGTAGAGCTCGATGCGCGCCATAACGATAATCGGGCGGCCTACCGGATTGCGCCCGAACGCTCGAGGCCGGTGATCATTACGATCATGGGTAACGCCTTCCACGCACTTAACATTAGTGGTACCGGTGTCGCGTTCCGTTCGCATAATTTTCCGGTTGGAACGAAAACTGCAGCGACCATCCGCTTGCCCAGCGAAGACCTCATTTTCCCGGTTGTTTTAGAGGTGGTTGCCAAGCAGCGTGACCTGTGCCGGTGCAGTTTTCGAGAAATTCACGAAGATGCTGAAAATCTACTACACTCTTATATACTTGGATTACAAAAGCGAAAAATCAGGCAAAACAGCCGACATTAATGTTATTGATCGGCGCCGGCGTTAATCGAAATTTAAAGTGGAAACTTTCTGGAATTTCAGCCGTTTAGTAGAACAATCTCTTGAATTGGATTGATTTTAGGCCTGAATTCGGCGATGATACGCGGTTCGTTGGCGGTATAAAAATTACCAAAGCCAACCACCTGATTTTACTCTATTTTTTTGGGAAGCGGTCTTGATAAAACAGCGCACGTTGAAGAATGTTATCCGCGCCATGGGCGTCGGTCTGCATACAGGAAAGAAAGTCTATCTGACATTACGGCCGGCACCGATCGATTCGGGTATCCGTTTCCGTCGAATTGACCTGGAAACCCCGGTTGAGATCCTGGCTCGTCCCGAAAATGTAGGCGACACGAACCTCTCCACTACCCTGGTCGAGGACGGTGTCCGTATATCGACAGTCGAGCACTTGCTGTCGGCGATTGCGGGTCTCGGGATCGATAACGCGTTCATCGATCTCAGTGCGGAAGAAGTTCCGATCATGGATGGCAGTTCGGGGCCTTTCGTATTCCTGATACAGTCGGCCGGAATTGTCGAGCAGAATCAAGCCAAGAAGTTTATCAAGATCAAGAAGCCGGTGCGGGTTGAAGAAGGTGACAAGTGGGTAGAGTTCAAACCATTCAACGGTTTCAAAGTCAGCTTCGAAATCGATTTTGATCACCCGCTGTTTACCAAGCAAAAACAAACCTGCCATATCAATTTTTCTACCACCTCATTTGTCAAGGAAGTCAGCCGTGCCAGAACCTTCGGATTTCAGAAGGATATAGAGTACTTGCGTGCTAACAATCTTGCCCTGGGTGGAAGCCAGGATAACGCGATTGTGCTGGATGACTACCGGGTCCTGAACGAAGATGGACTGCGTTATGACAATGAATTCGTCAAACACAAGATTCTCGATTCGATCGGGGATCTCTACCTGCTCGGTCACAGCCTGATCGGTGCTTTTTCCGGTTACAAATCGGGGCATGCATTGAATAATCGTTTATTGCTGGCCCTGCTTGACGACGCGGATGCCTGGGAAGAGATAACCTTTGAAGACGCCGCAACGGCGCCGATATCTTACGCCCAGCCAGTGGAAGCAACGGTTTAGGTGGTATCGTGAATATTCTTTTCCTATCATCCGGCAGGGGTAAAATTTGCGGCCTAAACCTCGCAAAACCACTGCACCTGTTAACGATGATTGGAATGGTCAGCCTTGCTATCGGTGGATCTGTGTACGTGGGTTACACGCTCAATCCGAACCAGGACAACCAGGCCCTGATCGATGAATGGCAGGCAGATGTGCGCCGTCAGCAGCTGCAACTGAAACACATCCGTGAAGAAGCCGACGCGGATATCGACGCACTTTCATCCCGCATCGGTTTGCTACAGGCACACGTGATGCGCCTGGATGCGCTAGGGCGCAAGCTGGTTCATATGGCCAGCATCGACAAGGGTGAATTTGATTTCGAGAATACGCCGGCCCTGGGTGGTCCCGAGGTTGTGACCAACAAGGGACTGGAACCGGACGAGTTATCGCAGGCTATCGATCAGTTGAGCTATGAACTCGAGAACCGTGAAAACCAGCTGGTCGTGCTCGAAAACCTGGTGCTTAATGAAAACCTGCAAAAGGAAGTTCAACCCAGCGGACGCCCCATCGTCAAGGGCTGGATTTCATCCTACTACGGCATGCGCACGCATCCCCTGTCGGGGCGTCGTGAAATGCACAAGGGCATTGACTTTGCAGGTAAACTTGGAGGGCCGGTCATCGCGGTCGCCAAGGGAGTGGTTACCTATGCCGGCAAGCGTTACGGCTATGGCAATGTAATCGATATTGCCCACGGTAATGGTTATACCACGCGCTATGCGCACAATTCTCGCCTGATGGTTTCGGTGGGTGATACCGTAGAGAAAGGCTTTCAGATAGCCGAGATCGGCTCTTCCGGCCGCTCTACCGGTCCACACGTTCATTTTGAGGTACTCAAGAACGGACGTGAGACCAACCCGGTGCGATTCATTCGTGCTGCGAATTGATCGGGAGTGCTGTTTTTGCTCCATCCAGCTTGAAACTTTTCAAGTAAACGCCACCTCTTAAAGCAGTCCTGTAAAAGCAGTCGTACGATGTTGTCTAAAATCTCAAGAACGCTATTCGGCAGTCGTAACGACCGAATTATCAAGAAACTCAAGCAGCGGGTCATCCGGATAAACCAGTTCGAACCGGAAATGCAGGCCCTCGATGATAGTCAGCTGCAGCAAAAAACCGGACAACTCAAACAGCGATTTGCAGACGGCGAAACGCTGGAACAGCTGCTGGACGAGGCCTTTGCGGTCTGTCGCGAAGCGTCGGTGCGAGCACTCGGCATGCGGCATTACGACGTGCAGCTGATAGGCGGCATGATCCTGCATAACAACCAGATCACTGAAATGCGTACGGGTGAGGGTAAAACGCTTGTGGCAACCCTGCCTGCCTATCTAAACGCGCTTGGTGGTAAAGGTGTCCATATCGTTACGGTAAACGATTACCTCGCGGAGCGTGATGCCGAATGGATGGGAAAACTCTATAACTTTCTCGGTTTAAGCGTCGGCGTTGTCTTGAGCACCATGGATTATAAAGACAAGCGCGATGCTTACGCTGCCGACATTACCTACGGTACCAATAACCAGTTCGGCTTTGACTACATGCATGACAATTTATGCTTTTCGCTCGAAGAGCGCGTGCAGCGAGAGTTGAATTACGCAATTGTTGACGAAGTCGATTCTATTCTCATCGATGAGGCCCGTACGCCGCTTATCATATCGGGTCAGGCCAGCGACAGCTCGGATCTGTATACCCGAATCAACCAGATAATTCCGCGCCTGACCCGGGTCGAGGAAGAGGACGGTCCCGGCGATTACAGCGTTGACGAAAAATCCAAGCAGGCATTTTTAACCGAGTCAGGTCATGA
>CALZHS010000060.1 GCA_945787265.1 uncultured Gammaproteobacteria bacterium
GTCGGGCCCAGGTACTTGTCGCTGGTTTCGGGGTAGTCGAGCGTGTAATGCAGGCCGCGACTCTCCTTGCGCATCAATGCCGAACGGATGATCAGGTCGGCGACCACAACCAGGTTACGCAGCTCCAGCAGGTCAGGGGATACCTTGTAATTGCCGTAATACTCGTTGATTTCACTTTTCAGCAGGTCGGTACGATGCAGGGCACGCTCGAGGCGCTTGTTGGTGCGCACGATACCGACGTAATCCCACATGAAGCGTCGCAATTCATCCCAGTTATGCGCCACGACGATGTCTTCATCCGAATCGGTAACCTGGGATTCATCCCAGCGCTTAAGTTCAGGCATGGCGGCACCGGTATCGATTTCGGCGGCAATTTTTTGCGCCGCGGCCCGGGAAAACACCAGGCATTCGAGCAGGGAATTACTGGCCATCCGGTTTGCACCGTGCAGTCCCGAGTAGGTAACCTCGCCGATGGCATAGAGATTATCCAGGTCCGTGCGTCCATCAATATCAACCATCACGCCGCCGCAGGTGTAGTGTGCTGCAGGAACGACCGGTATTGGCTGTCGGGTGATATCGATGTCATATTCGAGGCAGCGCCGGTAAATGGCCGGAAAGTGTGATTTGATAAAAGCGCGGCTCTTATGACTGATATCGAGGAACACGCAGTCGATACCAAGGCGCTTAATTTCGTAATCGATTGCGCGCGCGACGGTATCGCGCGGGGCGAGTTCGGCGCGTTCATCGAAGCGCAGCATGAAGCGCTCCCCGTCGGGCAGCAATAACTTGCCCCCTTCGCCGCGTACCGCCTCGGTAATCAGAAAAGTCCTGGCTTCGGGATGGTACAGACAGGTCGGGTGAAACTGGTTGAATTCCATATTGGCGACCCTGCATCCGGCTCGCCAGGCCATTGCAATACCATCGCCGGTGGAGCCGTCAGGGTTACTGGTGTAGAGATATGCCTTGCTCGCGCCGCCGGTGGCCAGAACAAATTTATGCGCTTTGAATACATCGACATGCTGATCGGAACGATTGTAAGCATAAAGGCCAGTGCATTTACCTTCATTGCGAATCAGATCGATGGCGATGTGATCATGGAAAACTTTTATATTGCGTCTTTCGGCGATATGCGCTTGCAGAGTTTGCTGCATCGCCCTGCCAGTGGTATCGGCGACATGTACGACCCGGCGCTTGCTGTGCCCACCTTCGCGGGTCAAATGGTAGGCGCTGTCGATAATTTCGGGATTGTCCAGGGAAAACGGCATGCCGAGATCGGCTAGCCATTCGATGCATTCGGCACCATTGGCGGTGACAAATTTAACCACCGATTCGTCGCATAAGCCTGCGCCGGCACCGATGGTGTCCCGGGTGTGTAAATCGACGCTGTCTTCAGGGTCTAGCACTGCGGATATTCCACCCTGGGCCCAGTAGCTCGAAGTCTGCTCAAGCGGTGTCTTGGCCAGAATTGCAATCTCGATCGATGGCGGCAAATGCAATGCCGCGGCCAGGCCTGCCGTACCGGATCCGATAATGACAACGTCGAACTTGTACTGATTACTCATAAGGCAATCTCTGACAATGGCCTGCCAGTATAGTGAAATCCGGCACATCTCAAAACCCCGGAGTGGGCAGAACTTTTTGATATATAATCTGTCTCTATTGCCGGGATTGGAATATAAATTTCTGTTATCTCCTCAAACTATAAATAAACCAGGGATATAAATGGGGACTAATCTGCCTGATGCAGAGTTGGTGAAACGAGTTCAGGCCGGGGAGACCGACGCCTTTGATATCCTGGTGCAAAAGTATCAGCACAAGGTGATTAATCTGGTCGGCAGGTTTGTCTCGGATCCGGCGGAGTGCCAGGATATTTCACAGGATGCTTTCATCAAGGCGTATCGGGCGATCAACAATTTTAGGGGCGATAGCCAGTTTTATACCTGGCTTTACCGAATTGCCGCCAACACGGCTAAAAATCATCTTGCATCACGTGCGCGGAAGTCGCCCGGTTATGCGATTGATGTCGATGATGCCGAACATTTTGAGGGTGAATCAGGACTCAAGGAATTTGCCAATCCCGAGAGTCTATTGCTGACAGATGAAATCAGGGCAACGATTTTCAGCGCGATTGAAAAATTACCCGATGATTTGAAGTCAGCGATAACCTTGCGTGAACTGGATGGTTTGAGCTATGAAGAGATTGCAGAGGTGATGGATTGCCCGATTGGAACGGTTCGATCCAGAATATTTCGCGCCAGAGATGTAATCGATAAGGAACTTAGACCCCTGTTAGAGTGACTAAGTAACAGAATTTATCATACATAATATGAACGATGGCTGAATACGAGACCAGGAAATGACAGATCAAGACGAAAAATTATCGTTTCTTTTAGACGATCATCCCGGCGAAAACGCCGATGCCAGCCTCGACGAGGTCATGGGTGACGTTAATTTGCAGTATCGTGCGCGGCGCTACCGGATGATTGGTGAGGTCATGCGACATGAGTTACCGCAAGCGATTGATACCAACTTCCATGTCAACGTCATGGCGCAAATTCGAAATCAGGATTCGCCTGCAGTAGCCGTGGCGACAGCGCCGCAAACAACCACGGGAAATACCTCGTTCCTGAGCTGGAGCGGACTGAAACCTTTCGCTGGACTTGCTGTGGCGGCCAGTGTCGCGATTGTTACGGTTGCGCTGTGGCAGCCGCTCAAGCAGGAGGCGGGTCAGGGTGACACGGGCCTCGTTTCGGCCGATCAGCAAAAAATTCAGCAACTGGCCAGGCAACAGGTCCCGGGTGGCGTGGTCACGGCTTCAACCCAGGTGCAGCCACTCGGCATGCGCTGGAAAGTGGAGCGGGATATACCCGAGCTGCAACAAAAGCTGAATGCCTACCTGGTTACGCATACCGAGTACTCCAATTCGATGCAAAGTTTGATTCCTCAGGCCCGCGTTGCGGGATTCGATTCGCAGCAGTGACACGGGTAGCAAGTTTGACTAAATTATCGACGAGACTGCTTCCGATCCTGATATCTTCGCTGGTGAGCGTGCCGGCATTTGCCGATGCGGCGATGGACTGGGTTCAAAAAATGTCTGACTCGATGCGAAACCTGAATTACCAGGGTGACTTCGTTTACGTTTATGAAAACCAGCTTGAAAGCATGCAAATTTCGCACTACCGGGATGCGCATGGCGAAAAGGAACGACTGATTTCACTCAATGGCGAGGCCCGTGAAGTCATTCGCGATAATCAAAATCTGACCTGTATCTGGCCTTCAAGTCGCAAGGTGGTTGTTGACCTGTCGCGCAAAAACAGGTTCTCACCGATATTTATTCCCGAGGATATTACCCGGCTGGAAAAATTCTATGAAATGAAGCTGCTGGGAAAAGACCGCGTTGCCAACATGGACGCCGTTGTCGTTCATATCGATCCGAAAGACAAGTACCGCTATGGCATGAAGTTCTGGATCAACGAGCATAACGGCTTGATGATGAAGTCAAACCTCATCAATGAAAACGGAGAGGTCGTTGAGAAGGTCATGTTTACGAGCCTGAAACTATTCAGCGGTGATGATAAGCCGGTAATCAACACGACGCCGCCAATCGGCGACAATTACACCGTACTGCGTTACCACAGTGGAGACAGCTCGAAATCGTTTGCGGCGGATAATTCGTGGCAGCTGGGGCGAACACCCGGCGGTTTCTGGCGCGAATCTGTGATGAAGCGCAAGGTTCCGGGTACCAAGCACTTCATGCACCAGATTTTTAATACCGACGGCCTGGACTCGCTTTCGATATTCATTTAACGCCAGACCGTTGTCACCCACCATGGCGGCACGTCGATGGGCGCGGTTAACGCTTTTATCCGCATTCTCAATGATCACTCGGTAACCGCGATCGGCGAGGTGCCGGCGTTAACCGTAAAAGAGGTCGCCGAATCGGTATCCTATCGGCAGCAATAGGTATGATTGGGTTGCCGATCGCGGGCGCGGCATACCGGCGCAACTTGCGGTCACGTTGAATAGAGATCAAAATCAGCTTATCTTTGAAAACGATTTAATCCTGCCCGAATGATTATCGAAACAGCAATTGTCACCCGCCGCGATGGCAGACTGGTTGAACTGGAGTTGCAACGTAACTCTACCTGTGGCCAATGCGAGCTCAGTAAGGGCTGTGGTACCGGTGCCATTGGCCGTTTGCTCGGACATCGCAGCAAACCAATCCTGATAGAAACCGACCATCGACTGGAGCCCGGTGACCGACTGGAGCTTGGATTATCTGAATCCGCGCTGGTCAAGGCCAGCCTGACCATTTATGGTTTACCGCTACTGGGTATGGTCTGCGCGGGATTGCTGGCCACCCTGTTCGCAGCGTCAGAAATGATAGTCGCGCTGGCCGCGTGCGCCGGCTTTTTTGCGGGCTATAAATTTGCCACTTTTCTGGCCAGTACACTTGACGCTGGGCAGTTGCAACCCTATATCGTTGGTATTACCGTGAACCCCGAACTGCAATCGAGGTCATAACACTGTATTTTTAATTTTCTGGAATTGTTAATGAAATATCTAAGCAAACAAATTTATCAAATCATTTTTGCCGTTGTTTTAAGCACGCCGTTGATGGTCCAGGCTGCATTGCCCGATTTCACAAGAATTGTCGACCAGGCCAAGGACTCGGTGGTCAATATCAGTACCAAGTCAAAACCCAAACCCTCCAGGTCCAGAGAATACGAAATTCCCGAGCTGCCTGAAGGATCGCCATTCGGAGAACTCTTCGAAAAGTTTTTTGATCGTGATGAATTCGATCGCAGGCGCCGTGACGCTCAATCCCTCGGTTCCGGATTTATCGTCTCAAAAGATGGTTATATTTTGACCAATCACCACGTGATTGAAGGCGCGGACGAAGTAATCGTGCGCATGTCGAACCGCCGGGAATTTGTCGCCAAAGTCATTGGTTCCGACGAGGCATCCGATGTCGCGGTGTTAAAGGTCGATGCCGACGACCTGCCGGTACTCGAGTTTGGTGATTCGGACAAGCTCAAGGTCGGTGAGTGGGTGCTGGCGATCGGATCGCCTTTTGGATTCGACCATAGCGTTACCGCTGGAATCGTCAGCGCCAAGGGTCGCAGCCTGCCCAGTGACAATTATGTTCCCTTCATCCAGACCGACGTCGCGATAAATCCGGGAAATTCCGGTGGACCACTGTTCAACCTGGATGGCGAGGTCATCGGCATTAACTCCCAGATATATAGCCGTACCGGTGGGTTCATGGGACTGTCTTTTGCGATCCCGATCGAAATGGCGGTTGACGTCGCCAACCAGATTAAAGAAACCGGTTCGGTATCCAGGGGCTGGCTCGGCGTATTGATTCAGGAAGTTACCCGTGAACTCGCGGAATCATTTGGCATGGACAGCCCGCACGGTGCCCTGGTTGCCAAGGTACTGGATGACAGTCCCGCTGCCCAGGCCGGGCTCGAAGTCGGCGATGTCATCGTCGAGTTCAACGGCAAGAAAGTGATGCGCTCGAGTGGATTACCGCCTCTGGTCGGTCGGGCCACGGTTGGCGAGGAAGCGCGGGTTACGGTGATACGTGACAAGAAACGGCGCACCATCGGCGTTCAGATCGCCGAGCTGCCAACCGCGATAACCCAGGCTTCATTCACCCCGAAAGAAGACAAATCAAATGAGGGCTCCGCGCTTGGCATGAAGGTTGAGGCCTTGAGCAGCGAAGCCGGCAAGCGACTTAAAATCGAAAATGGCGTGCAGGTTGTCGAAGTGGAAGAATACGGACCAGCCAGCGATGCTGGAATCCTGAAGGGTGACGTCATCACCATGATCGATAACCAGGAAATCGAATCGCTGGATGACTTTGCTGCGATCACCGACGAATTGAAATCGGGCAAGTCGGTGGCGCTTTTAGTGCAACGCCGAGCCGGACCGGTATTTCTCGCGATACGTCCGGAAGATTCTTAAGTTTCCAGCAGCTGACTGGCGCAGGCCGATTGGAGCTTACTCTCTACTACCGTGAACAATGCCACCTGTGTGATGCGATGCGCAAAGCACTGGTGGTATTTGCCCGAAAAAACCCCTCGGTGAGCTGGAGGGAGCAGGATATTGACCGGGATACGGAACTCATCCGACGGTTTGACGCCCGGGTTCCGGTGCTGTGTTACGGGGATACCGAGATCTGCCACTTTTTTTTCGATGAATCGGCATTGATAGCGGTGATGGCTTTAGCGTAAACTCACCGGGATTTTTCATCCAGGGCCAGATCTCTTATACGCTGGCAATCCACTTAGTTCGCAAAATCATCAAGCCGGGCAGGACGGTTACTATACTTATGCGCATGGAACTAATACGCAATTTTTCCATTATCGCTCATATCGATCATGGAAAATCCACGCTGGCGGATCGCTTTATTCAGCTATGCGGCGGCTTGAGTGAGCGCGAAATGGAGGCGCAGGTGCTGGATACGATGGATCTGGAACGCGAACGCGGTATCACGATCAAGGCACAAAGCGTCTCGCTCAATTACAAGGCCCGCGACGGCAAGGTTTATACCCTCAATTTCATCGATACGCCGGGCCATGTGGATTTTTCCTACGAAGTGTCGAGATCGCTCGCGGCCTGTGAAGGCGCCTTATTGATAGTCGACGCCTCCCAGGGCGTGGAGGCGCAAAGTGTCGCCAATTGCTATACCGCTATCGACCTGGATCTCGAGGTAATCCCGGTGCTGAACAAGATAGATTTACCCGCCGCCGAACCGGATCGTGTCAAACTCGAGATCGAAGAAATTATTGGACTCGATACCTCCGAGGCAATCGAGATCAGCGCCAAGACAGGGGTTGGAATCGAGGATTTACTGGAGCAGATCATCGAAAAGATCCCGCCACCGGTTGGCTCGGAAGACAATCGAACCCAGGCTCTGGTGATTGACTCGTGGTTCGATAATTACGTTGGCGTCATTACCCTGGTGCGCGTCATGGAAGGTCAAATCAAACCCAAGCAGAAAATCAGGATGATGTCGAGCGGGCAGGAATTCCTGGTTGAGAAGGTTGGAATCTTTACGCCTAAACGCAAGGCTACCGAAAAGCTGCAGGCCGGAAGCGTTGGATTTATCATTTCGGGTATCAAGGACATCGAATCGGCCCGGGTGGGCGACACCATTACGCTATCGCAACAACCGGCCGACAAGGCGCTGGCAGATTTCAAGCAGGTACAGCCGCGCGTATTTGCCGGCCTGTTCCCGATCAGCTCGGATGACTACGAAGACTGCCGCGAGGCGCTTAAAAAACTGAAGTTAAACGATGCCGCGCTGCAGTTCGAACCTGAAACATCGCAGGCGCTCGGCTTTGGTTTTCGCTGTGGCTTCCTGGGCATGCTGCACATGGAAATTGTGCAGGAAAGGCTCGAGCGGGAATATGACCTCGACCTGATTACCACCGCGCCGACCGTTGTCTACCAGGTTGAAACCACGGCCAACGAACTGATCGAAATTCATAATCCGGCGGATTTACCACCCGTCAACAAGATCAATGAAATACGCGAGCCGATTATCCAGGCCAACATACTGCTGCCGGAGGCTTATATTGGCGCGGTAATTTCACTTTGTATCGAAAAACGGGGGGTGCAGAAAGACATGCAGTTCCTCGGTAACCAGGTATCGCTGGTATTCGAGCTGCCGCTGAGCGAGGTAGTACTCGACTTTTTTGATCGCCTGAAATCGGTCAGCCGAGGCTACGCATCATTTGATTACGAGTTTCTGCGTTTCGAGGCATCGAACCTGGTTAAACTCGACGTGCTCATTAACGCGGAAAAAGTAGATGCACTGTCACTGATCGTGCACCGCAGCAATGCTGATTACCGGGGACGCGAGCTGGCCTCGAAAATGAAGGAACTGATTCCTCGGCAGATGTTCGAGCCCGCACGAACGTCAAGGCATTGCGCAAGAACGTGACGGCTAAATGCTATGGCGGTGATGTCACGCGCAAGCGGAAATTGCTTGAGAAGCAAAAAGCCGGTAAAAAGCGTATGAAACAGGTCGGCAGCGTCGAAATTCCACAGGACGCTTTTCTTGCAGTATTAAAAGTAGACAGCTAATTACAGCCGTTGCACGGGGTAGAGACATACTGAATGTTCCATTTTGATTTCGAGTTTTTATTGTTGATACTGACCGCGGTGACCGGCGTAATCTGGCTTGCCGATGTGCTTTTTCTGGCACGTTTGCGACAGCAACCCGCGACCAGCAAGATTAAAAAGGAACCGCTCGTGATTGAGTACTCACGGGCTTTCTTCCCGGTCCTGATCGCGGTTCTGGTACTGCGTGCATTCCTGTTTGAACCGTTTCGCATACCTTCGGGCTCAATGATGCCGACGCTGCTGGTGGGTGATTTTATCCTGGTCAACAAGTTTACCTATGGCTTGAGAATGCCGGTCTGGCAAACCCGTATTACCGGGGGTAGTAAGCCGAAGCGTGGCGATGTCGTCGTTTTCCGCTATCCTCAGGATGAGTCGCAGGATTATATAAAGCGAGTCGTGGGATTACCCGGTGACCACGTTGGCTACTATAATCGACGTTTATCGATCAATGGTAAGCAGCTGGATATCAAGGCCGATGGTGTTTACGAGGGCCTGGGTGATTTGAACAAAATGCAGTATGCGAGCGGATGTGACCGGGCCGGTGCCGATTGCCAGGTATACCTGGAGCAGGTTGACGAGGCTGAATATTCGATCATGACCAATCCAGGATCTACATTTGGTGTTAATGGTGAATTATTCGTGCCGGAAGGGCATTACTTTGTGATGGGTGACAATCGCGATCACAGTAATGACAGCAGAATCTGGGGTTATGTACCCGAGGAAAACCTGGTTGGAAAGGCTGTAATGATCTGGATGCACTGGGACTGGCGTAAGGACGGCACCGGGCTGGATTTGTCCAGGGTTGGCCGTAAAATTTCGAATTGAGGAAATAATGATGAATAGAACTACGAAAGCAAGACGCCGACAAAGAGGTATGTCTAGTTTTGGCTGGATTGCCGTGTTCGGTATATTCGCATTACTACTGATAATGTTTTTCAAGGTTTTCCCGTTTTATTACGGTAATTATCAACTCAGGGCGGCATTGGATGGATTGGCGCAAGACTCAGAGGTGGATTCGAAATCAAAGAGAGCGATCTGGACATCCCTGCAAAAACGCCTCTACATCAATGAGGTCAGGGCCGTCAAGCGAGAGCATGTAAAGATGGTGCGCAAGGACGGCAAAACCACGGTAACCATCGACTATGAAGTCAGGGATAATTATATTGGCCCTCTATTTATCGGCGCCCATTTTGTTGAAAGCGTAGTGATCGATCGGTGAATGCAGAACAATTCTGCGCACTTACCGGATACCAATTCAGGCAGCAGGATTTACTGGAACAGGCGCTGACCCATCGCAGCTACTCGCGCAGCAGTAACAATG
>CALZHS010000061.1 GCA_945787265.1 uncultured Gammaproteobacteria bacterium
GTGGCTTCCGGTTCCTGCGGGTGATTCAATCGATTGCCGTGCTTCGCGGGCAAAATTCAATTAAAATCGATGTCGGTGCTATCGAATCCTGAGTCACGATGCGTTTCCTCAAGCCATTACTATTTGTTGTTCTGCTGGGCGGAATTATGATGAGCGTTTCCGGGCAGGGCGACTGGCGGACCGCCAGCCGCGAGTCGGCCGGGATTGCCCCGGATCCCGCAGTCACCAGCGAGGCAGTTTTACACGTCTACGGCGCCGATGCCTGGGGCTGGCGGGGCTGGTTCGCGATTCATACCTGGATTGCGGCCAAGCGCAAGGACGAAGACTTTTATACCCTGTATGACGTGGTCGGCTGGCGCGGATACAGCGGGCGAGGAGTCATGGGTATCAACCGCGATATCCCCGATCGGCACTGGTATGGCGCCAGGCCACGGCTGCTCAAGGCGCACCAGGGAGAGCAGGCCGAATCGCTGATCGATGCCGTCGACGCTGCCGCCCGTCTTTACCCCTGGAAAAAGACTTACCGTGCTTTTCCCGGGCCGAATAGCAATACCTTTACCGCCTGGGTTGCGCAACAGGTGCCGGAACTCGAGCTCGAATTGCCTTTTTCGGCGATCGGCAGTGGATTCGTCAGGCGCGCCGATCTCTAATCTAGGTTGCTTTAACTTCGAGCTTTTTGATCAATCCTTTATCATCGAACTCGATGCTTTCTACTCCCTGCCGCTGCAGGTGTTCGCCTGAAATCGCGGCGCTCGCCTGCAGGCTGAAATCAAATGTCACGCGGTTTGAGTCAAAGCGAAAATTTTCTGCGAGCCAGAAGGCGTTCGGGTAATCGCTAAAAAATCCCTGCATCATTTCCCCGATCGCACCCGGTCCGACGAATTCACCCAGCGCAGACGAAGTATAAACCGCGCGGGCCGAAAACATCGGCAATATCAACTCGACTCGGTGTGTGTTGGAAAGCGCAACGTATGCGCGGGAGAGTTCAATTGCCTCGGTTTCAGTCATTTATCTCGCTGCCCCCGGTTGAAGGTAACGATCGTTCTGAAGGTCAGGTTCAGGCGCGGACCGCAAGGTTTTCTCTCCTTGTTGATTCCGTGTCGCCAGTATCGTTGGGTATCACCCTGCATCAGTAGCAGGCTGCCCGGGGGTAACACCAGTTTGACGGTTTTCAATTCCTTGCGCGTTTTATGCTTCAGCAGAAAAGTTCTTTCTTCGCCGAGGCTGAGCGATGCAATAGCTGGCTGTCGACCCAGTTCTCGCTCATCGTCACTGTGCATCCCCATGCTGTCGTTGTGATCACGATAATAATTGAGCAGTACGCTATTGAATATTTTACCGGTCAGCGCCTCTGCGCGTGCCTTGATGCCAAGCAGGGTCGGGGTCCACGGTTTGGATTCGAGCCTGATGCCGGAATAGCTGTAGGATAAATCGCCGTGCCAGGCGCTCAGGCGGGGCTGCAGGTAAAGCTTGCCGTAGACGGTGATTTCTTCCTGGCGCCAGTCGGTAGTATCGGTCAATTCCTGCAGCAGCGAGTCGTAGGATCTACCGAGATCTACCTGTCGCCAAAGCAGCAGGTCGGCGTCCGGCAATTCCAGTCGCTCAAAATCAGCATTGAACAGGAGATCAGGCAGGTTCACATTAAGCCTGTGGGCGGTTTTCGATCAGGTCCTGTTTCTCGCGCCGCGACAATTTCTTGATTTCCATCTCCCGCCGGCTCGCGCTGCTACGGGTATGACCGTCCTCGCGATACACTACCCTGACCGGGCTGCGCCCGTTGAAATACTTGGCGCCCTTCTGGCACTTCAGGTGTTCCTCAAAGCGGCGCTCGACGTCGGTAGCTATCCCGGTATAGAGAGACGCATCGCTGGCTTCGATTATGTATAGCGACCAGGTCGCGTTGGTTGCCTTCATTAATTTGTTCAGGGCCTGAATTGTACAATACCAACTGGTTTGGCGAAGCCCTTCAGACTCTCCTCACGTTCATGCAGATCGTAGTCGAGCAGCATAGCACTAACCCCCGGGTCGCTGGCAAACGTCTTTGACATGGTGATATCTCCAGCGCTACCCAGACTTTCGAGGCGCGCCGCGAGGTTTACCGCTTCGCCGTAGTAATCGAGGCGATCATTGAGCGTCACCGAGATGCTGCTGCCGTGGTGCAGGCCAATCCGGATCGAGATATCGTCGGTGTCGAAGCGCTGATTGAAAGCGGGCATTGCCCGCTGCATCTCGATCGACGCGCGTAGCGCATCGTCTGGCGTTAAAAATGCAGCGTGAATACCGTCCCCGGCCGTTTTGACGATATTCCCGAGGTTACGCCGCACGATTTCGCTGAGTTGGGAAAAATGTTCCCGCACCACGTGGTAAGCCTCGGCATCGCCCAGCCGTGAAAATAGCGCTGATGAACCGACCAGGTCGGTAAATGCAAAAACGATATTACGAATGCTGACTTCATCGCCGGGTCGCAGTACCTGGTCGGAAAACAAATCACGAAACGCCTGCATCGTGGTAGCGCGTTCAGCCGTCAACACGTCGCGCAGCCAGCTTTGTTCTTCGATGACAATGGTTCTGTGTACCTCGCCGTTGTTGACCATCCTGATTTCATCTTGCGGCGAGTCACCGCCTGTCTTCACCGAGCTGTCGTGAACATGAATCTCGGGGAAAGGTCCCTGCTCCCAGGTCAGTGCAAGTTCGTCGCCTGCTTCGAGCGTGCGCACGCGATAGTCGCCGGGGCGCAACGACAGCGGCAGGCTGCGGCTTGCACCTGGCGGCAGTGAGCACTGGCCCTTGATATGTGGGGTGACGCCGGGACCGGAGCGGCAATAGTAGCCGTTTTCGACTGCACGAATCGACGGGCTTGGGCTGAAGCTCAGTTCCACGTTGCTGGAAAATTCGGACTGGAAGTCGATATTACAGGCATCGCAGTGAACACCATGGGGCAGTTCGCCGATGTTTGAAGTTGTCGATTTCGAAACCCGGCATCGTGGGCACAGCACGTCCCAGCGTGATTCGAGCATTCCATCTCGAACCGACTGTAAAAACAGCTCAATCGCATCGCGGGTGTTTATGTCCCAGCGGCGCGCAATTGCAATCGGCCGCATCGCCCAGAGATCGACCTCCTGGTTTTGGTTGATGTACTCGACCAGTTTTGATGCCAGTCCATGACCATAGGGTGAAGCATCAATCTTTTCAGCCAGTTTCATGGCGCGATCGACCGATGACTGTTCGGGCTGATAGGTGGAAACGAACAGCTCCGGTTTTTCGGACCTGATGAGCTGGTCAGCGTTGGCCAGCAAGGCACGCACCTTATCCTCAAATGCGGCGACCAGGCGCTTCGCCAGCAAGGTGCCGATAAAATTACGGGTTTCAAAAATCAACTCCATGTCGAGCGCGCTGCTCGATCCCCGGTCTTCGAGGTTGGTGATCGTGGTCATGCTGATCAACGGGCCCTTGATGAAAAGACGCTGTTGTTCAAACCAGTGCTCGGCGACCCAGTTGACCGGCGGTTCTTCCCATTTGATCGTCATTCCTGCAATTTCAATGGTGCC
This sequence comes from uncultured Gammaproteobacteria bacterium, assembly GCA_945787265.1. Lineage (GTDB taxonomy): Bacteria > Pseudomonadota > Gammaproteobacteria. The sequence goes on from CALZHS010000061.1 coordinate 3,549, forward strand.
GAATACCTTGACCCGGCCATCGTCCTGCAGTTGTTCGCTCACCTGGTACCTGGGGAAACCGGAGGCCTCACCCCAGCGGGGCGTATCTGACACCACGGACCAGAGCTTGTCTACCGGATGGTCGAAATCAAATTGATAGGTTCTGGAAATCAGCACCCTGTGCCTCGCTCCGCCGCTGATGACCCGGGCAACCGTCCTTTCAATATCTTGCTAGTTCAGGAAATTGCCCGGCCTGGAATACGGTTAATAAACTGCAAAACCGTGCCGATGCGCGATATATCGCCAGGTGTTAATCAGGCGGCAATGTCTAACCGCGCGGGTTTTTATACGTTGCAGCCCGGCAAACCGATTAATCGATTACCGATGAAGTCAGGGCGCATCGCTGCTCTGATGGCAGAAATAAAACCGTGTGGGCCTTGATATCGCGTTGCGATCAGGTGTGTCCGAAGGACAGCATTGCCTCTGCCACTTTGACGAAACCGGCGATGTTTGCCCCGGCCAGGTAGTTTATATGACCCGCCTCGTTGCCATACTCGACACAGCTCTCGTGAATGTTAAGCATGGTTTCCTTGAGCAGATTATCGAGATCGTCTTCTTTCCAGGATATCCGGCTACTGTTCTGGCTCATCTCCAGGCCCGATACCGCGACACCCCCGGCGTTGGCGGCCTTGCTGGGCGCATACAGTATCTTCGCATGCTGGAAAGCATCGATGCCGGCGAGTTCGGTGGGCATATTAGCGCCCTCTGAAACCCCGATACAGCCGTTCTTGAGCAGGGTTTTGGCTTCCTCTTCGTTAATCTCGTTCTGGGTTGCACAGGGCAGGGCGAGATCGCAGGGAACCACCCATGGCCTGCCCTCGTGGAAGGTAGCAGAGTTAAACTCGTCGGCGTATTCCTTGATGCGTCCGCGGCGGACATTTTTAAGATCGAGGACATATTCCAGTTTATCGGCATCGATGCCTTCCGGGTCGTGGATAAAACCTGAAGAATCCGACAGCGTGACCACCTTGCCACCGAGGTGATTCACCTTTTCAACGGCATAAGTGGCGACGTTTCCGGAACCCGAAATCGCCACGGTCTTGCCCTCGATGCTGTCACCGACGCGGTGCAGCATATTCTCCATGAAGTAGACTGCGCCGTAACCGGTTGCCTCGGTGCGGATCTTGCTGCCGCCAAACTCGATACCTTTACCCGTGAGTACACCGACGAATCGATTTTCGATACGCTTGTACTGGCCGAACAGGTAACCGATTTCGCGCGCGCCGACGCCGATATCACCTGCCGGTATGTCGGTATCCTCGCCGATATGGCGGTGCAGTTCGACCATGAAAGATTGACAAAAACGCATCACCTCGTTGTCGGTTTTCCCCTTGGGATTGAAATCAGAGCCGCCCTTGGCGCCACCCATGGGCAGGCCGGTAAGACTGTTTTTGAAAGTCTGTTCGTAGCCGAGAAACTTGAGCACGCTCAGGTTCACCGAGGGATGAAAACGCAGGCCGCCTTTATAGGGGCCGATCGAGTTGTTGAACTGCACCCGGTAACCGCGTTGATTACGAATATTGCCCTTGTCATCGGTCCAGGGCACGCGAAACATGATGACCCGATCGGGCTCCGCCATGCGCTCCATGATCTGCATTTTGTGATAAATGGGCTTATCCGCGATGTATGGAAAAATGGTGTTCGCGACCTCGGATACGGCCTGGTGAAACTCCAGTTCGCCGGGATTGCGTTTCCTGACCCCGTTCATGAAACGCTCAAGATAAATTGGTGTTTTGTCCATGCTCCATCCTCGTCGTGGCTGATCGATATTATTCTGTAATTATGCCAAGCGGCAGCGGGACGGCAAATATACCGGGCCGGCCGCGCAAACTTAAGCGGTTGTTTGCGCAGGAATAATAACATTTGTTTGACTTAATAGTGCGTCGATTTATCTCGATCGCGGATCAAGAGGTACAGCAGACTGGTTAATTTTCAAGCGATCGCAGCGTAACCTCGACTTCGTCGGATTGGTTGATGATACGGTGCATTACTTCCTGTTTCTGGTAGCCCGGTGCATAAACTGTTATACGATATTCGCCCTTGCCCAGGTTGCCGAATGAGAATTTACCATCGGTATCGGTGGCTCGTGAGCGGTATTGATGATATCTGACTGGCCCTTCATAAAGGGTTTGATCCAGCGTGACCAAAGCGCGCTGGGGGATAATGCCATTTTCATCCTTGATCCAGCCCGAAAGGTAGCGCTCGCCCTTGTCGATAATCAATTCCAGGTTGCGATACTCGCTGTCGGTCAGGACCAGGCCGTTAATTTCATAAATTTCGGAGCCGCGGGTTGTAAGACTGACCTCTCCCAGGGGGAAGTGCTTTAGCGAAAAAAATCCCGAAGAATCACTGACTATTTTACGTGTATGGACCCCGGTGGTGACGTTGTTGACGTAGATTTCAAAATTGGCTACCGGTGACGAGTCCCGGTTCAACATCATACCGTCAATATCAACGAACTTGAGTGATTCCAGCACGATGTTGACCTGTTCTGGATTGAGGTCGACGCTGAAGTCTGGGTCCCGGTAGATGGAATACTCCGGTGCCAGGTTAATCGACAGGCTGTAGGGTTCGTCAGCGCGCATACCTTCGAGAGAGAAGTTACCTCGGGGATCGGTAAACACCGTCAGGGTGAAATTCTCGCCGCCTGGCGGCTGCTGCAGCGCCGTGAGTTCAACGCGTGCCCCCTCCAGCGCAATCCCGATCTCGTTGCCAACCCAGCCTGACAGTCTGACCGACAGGGGATTTTGCTCCAGCTCGAGGTCAAGTTCATACGAGGATTTCTGCTGCAGTACCGCCCTGGTCAGGCTGATTCGTTTGCCCCTGAATCCATGGCGCAAAAAATTGAGCGTTGGATATCGATGCGTGGGCAGGTCCATGAGCAGTTTATAGTTGCCCTCTGCGTTGCTGCGCGTGTTGAAAAAATAGCGTTCCTCGGTAATGAAAACATCATCGATTGGCTGGCCGTTGCCGTCTATCAAGCGTCCGAAAATTTCAACGGTTCGAGTACTGCCCTGGTGAATGCCGTCGCTGTCGATTTGCTGCGGGTGTGCAGCAGGATTCTTTTCGTCCCGTACAGCGGGTAAAGGCCCGGGTTGAAAAGTTTCCGTCAATCGTTCAGCGGAAGCTGTCGATGAGTCAACAGGTAGCGGATCCAGCAGAAGCCTTGACGCGATCAACCAGTACAGTGCAAGTGTCAACAGGACAATTATTGCGAACGGTAAGATGAGCTGCCTGAACATCATTGCATCAAGGGTCACTGTCAAATACCCCGAGCTCACCTTAACATGGGATTCGTAATTACGGTAGGCAATGCTCGCGCCCGCTTGCGGGAACAATCAAAATTTCGATTGCGGCAGGAATAGCCTATACTCAGGGTCTGAGTAACGTAATTTTCGAAAATAACTACAATAACTAAAACTGGAACCCTGGGCATGGCAACTGCATCACAAACAGGGGAGCAGCTAGGCGAACCGGGAGCGGGTCATCTCACCGTGTACGCCGATTTTAACTGTCCTTTCTGTTACGCGTTAAACGAACGCCTGCACGCGATGGACCTGCAAGACCGGGTCGAGTTTCGCAGTATCCAGCACGCCCCGTCCGTTTCCAGTAAGAAGGCGGGTTTCAAAGTGCTCAGCGAACTCACCATGGAAGTCGCCGAGGTGCGCCGTAGAGCCCCGTCGATCCGTATAAACGTTCCCATGTTTAAACCCAATACAGCCGCTGCGTCGACGCTGGTCAACGCGATTGATAAAAGCCAACCCGACAAGACGAGCGAGCTAAGGCGATGCCTGTTTCATGCATTGTGGATAGACGGCAAGGATATTTCTGACCCAAAAGTGCTCGACGCATTACTGGATGAGCTCGATATCGAGCCGCCTGCCGAAGGGTCCGCGCCGGATAAGGAATTGGCCGAATGGCAAGCGCTGTGGGATGGCAACCGGGAGTATGATCACAACATACCGATCGTGATCAGCGATCGCGGTGAGGTCGTAGTCGGGTTTCCGCTCGAGTCCGAGCTGGATGCCTTCTTAACGACCGGCTCGATGATTTCGGACAGCGCGTTGCAGGGTGGCAGTGAGCAGCCAACGATGCAGCGGATACTGGTGCTGGATGACGATGTTGAAAGCCTGCGGATGATCATCGAGCAAATGCGTGAGGTCCAGGTCGAAGTCGTATCCAGTTTTTCGGATCTGGTCGCGTTGGCGCTGGATCACGGGATGCCGGACCTGGTATTGGCGAATACGGCATTGATTGACCGTATCGAGGGCACCGACTGGTGGCGTAATTCGACCGATTCCGATCTGGATACGGTAGTTCCGGTAATTT
>CALZHS010000062.1:0-7854 GCA_945787265.1 uncultured Gammaproteobacteria bacterium
TCGAAAGAGCCGGAAAAATTCGGCGAGGGTGCAATCGAAGGCGTTTGCGCGCCGGAAGCTGCCAACAACGCGGCCAGCACCGGTTCAATGCTGCCGATGCTGACGCTCGGAATCCCGGGTTCGCCGACCACCGCAATACTGCTCGGCGGCATGGTCATCTGGGGTCTGGAGCCCGGCCCGCGCCTGTTTGTCGATCACAGCGAGTTCGTTTGGGGGCTGATCGCGTCGCTCTATGCCGCCAACCTGTTTACGCTGCTGATTAACATCGCCTTTATCCCGGTGTTCATCAAGGTGCTGAAAACCCCGTTTACGATCCTGGCGCCGATCATTTTTACGCTGTGCCTGATCGGTGGCTATGCGCCGACCCAGGACATGCACGATGTCTGGCTGATGATCGTATTCGGTATCGTTGGCTACCTGATGCGCAAGCTCGATTATCCGCTGGCGCCCGCGGTGCTCGCGATCGTGTTGGGGCCGCTGGCGGAACCCGCGCTGCGCCAGTCGCTGATTATCAGCGAAGGCTCGTTCATGATTTTCTTCGAACGGGTCTACGCCGGCCCGATCATGGTCGTTGCGCTGATCCTGCTGTTCCTGCCGTTGTTCAAGAAAGCCTACGACAGGATCCGTAAGCCCCAGGCGGCAGCGGAATAGGTGGTCCGGATCATGTTAAGCGCAATCAACAGGGCCTCGCGATGAGCTTAAGTGACATTGTTCCGCTCGAGCCATCCAAGGGGCTCAAGACCCGGGTCTACGAGGCGCTGCGTGAATTGATCGGGCACATGGATATTTACTCCAGCAAGGATCCGATCCGACTAGACGAGCGCGCCCTCGGCGAACAGCTGGGCGTAAGCCGCACGCCGGTGCGCGAGGCGATCTCGCGGCTCGAACAGGAAGGTATCGTCGAAAATATAGCGCGTCGCGGTGCCTTCGTGGTACGCAAGAGCAAGCGTGAAATACTCGATATCGTCGATGTCTGGGCTGCGCTCGAAAGCATGGCCGCGCGCCTGGCAAGCAGTCGCGCCAGCGATAATGAAATTTCGCAATTGCGCAAGAATTTCACTTCTTTTGACGGTGAAGAGGCGCGCGCGCACATCGATGAATACTCGGATACCAACATCGAGTTTCATCAGACCATTATCAGGCTGGGCCATTCCGAGTTGATCTCGCAGATGGCAGACCAGCTGTTTTTTCACATGCGCGCGATTCGCGCGAGCACCATCAAGGATCGCGACCGTGTAGCCCAGTCAATTATGGATCACACCCGCATTATCGAGGCGATCGAGGAGCGGGACGCCTACCATGCCGAGCAGCTGGTCAGGGACCATGCGCTCGAACTGGCGAAACATATTGAACGCTATGTCGATTACCTGGATTAACGTATTTTATCGAGCCAGCAAGCTTGGCTCCAGGTAACAAACCACGGCCTGGTCGCAACGATTTTCGAACCGGCTAATTAAATCAAACGAGGTAGAGAGAAATGTCAACAGTAGCTGAAAAACCACCGGTATCGGATACCGCCACGGATACCCTGAAGGCAAAAACCAAGGATGGATCGGTTATATCCGGTGGTCACCTGGTCGCCAAGGCCCTGAAGGCCGAGGGCGTCGACACCATATTCACGCTGTGCGGCGGACATATCATCGATATTTACGATGGCTGCCTGGACGAGGGTATACGCATTGTCGACGTGCGCCATGAGCAAACCGCCGCGCACGCCGCTGATGGTTATGCGCGCCAGACCGGCAAGCTCGGCTGTGTCGTTACCACCGCCGGGCCGGGTTGCACCAATGCAGTTACCGGTGTTGCCACCGCGTTTCGCTCGGAAAGCCCGATTCTGCACATCGGTGGGCAAAGTTCTCTAAGCCAGCACAAGATGGGCTCGCTGCAGGATCTGCCGCACGTGGACATGATGACGCCGATCACCAAGTTTGCTTCGGGAGTATTCTCAACCGAGCGCGTTGCCGACATGGTATCAATGGCGGCACGCGAATGTTTCAACGGCGCCTATGGTCCATCCTACCTCGAAATTCCGCGAGATATCCTGGACCGTGAGATTCCAATCGAGTCAGCCGTTATTCCCAAACCCGGTTCATACCGGGCATCGGTCAAATCGATCGGCGATCCGGCCGATATTGAAAAACTCGCGGATATCCTGGTTAAGGCCAAACGTCCTGCGGTGCTACTCGGGCAGCAGGTCTGGGCATCGCAAGGGCAAGAGGCCGCGATCAGTTTCGTGCGCTCGCTCGATATTCCAGCCTACATGAATGGCGCCAGCCGGGGCATGCTGCCGCAGGGCGATCCGCATCACTTCGATCGCACCCGCAGCGATGCATTCAAAGAGGCCGACGTTATCTTGATCGTCGGTACGCCTTTCGACTTCCGCATGGGCTACGGCAAGCGTATATCCAGCGCGGCGACGCTGGTGCAAATCGATCAGAGCTATGCCACCGTCGGCAAGAATCGTGACATCAGCCTTGGATTAGCCGGCGATCCCGGTTCGATCCTGGCTGCCGTGGAGCAGGCTGCCTCCGGTCGCATCGACGATGGTGCCAAACAGGAGCGCCAGAAATGGATGGCCCGGTTACGTGATATCGAGGCCACCAAGCTGGAAAAACTGATGCCGATGTTTACCACCGATCAAAGCCCCATTCACCCTTATCGTCTTGCCTACGAGATCAACGAGTTCCTCGGCGAAGATACGATTTACATCGGTGATGGCGGTGACATCGTGACCATTTCCGCGCAGGCGGTGCGCCCGCGCAATCCAGGGCAGTGGATGGATCCGGGTGCGCTGGGATCGCTGGGTGTCGGCACCGGCTTCTCGATGGCGGCCAAGCTCGCGCATCCGAACAAGGAAGTTGTCTGTCTCTACGGCGATGGCGCTTTCGGCATGACCTCCTTTGACATGGAGACCGCACAACGCTTTGGCGCACCTTACCTCGCGGTGATCGGCAATAACTCGGCAATGAACCAGATTCGTTACGGGCAACTCGCCAAGTACGGCCAGGACCGCGGCGACATCGGTAACAAGCTCGGCGATGTACCGTTCTCCAAGTTCGGTGAAATGATCGGCGGTTATGGTGAAGAAGTACACGAAGCTAAAGATATCCAGCCTGCGATGCAGCGCGCGCGTGAAGCGATTGCCAAAACCGGTAAATGCGCGGTCGTAAATGTCTGGGTTGACCCGAATGAATACGCGCCGGGTACCAAGGCGCAAACCATGTACAAGTAACAGATTTCAGAAATAATCGAACGTTTATCAGAGGTAAGTAATGTCGAAGGCTCTAGACCATATAAAAATCCTGGATTTCACCCACGTCCAGTCTGGCCCCACTTGTACCCAGCTGCTCGCGTGGATGGGTGCCGACGTGATCAAGGTGGAACGCCCCGGTGTCGGTGATGCAACCCGCAAGCAACTGGTTGACGTGGAGGGTGCAGACAGTCTCTATTTCACGATGCTGAATCACAACAAGCGTTCGTTGACGCTGAACTCCAAGACGGAAAGCGGCAAAGAGGTACTGGAGCGGCTGGTCAAGACCTGCGACGTACTGGTGGAAAATTTTGCCCCCGGCGCGCTCGATCGCATGGGTTTCAGCTGGGAGCGTATCCAGGAACTGAACCCGCGCATGATCATGGCGTCGGTGAAAGGATTCGGGCCCGGACCATACGAAGACTGCAAGGTTTATGAAAACGTCGCGCAGTGTGCGGGTGGCTCGGCCTCGACGACCGGTTTCCGCGACGGTCTGCCGCTGGTAACCGGCGCCCAGATCGGCGACTCGGGCACCGGACTGCACCTGGCATTCGGTATTTGCGCCGCGCTACTCCATCGTGAAAAAACCGGGCGCGGCCAGCGCGTGCTGGCGCCGATGCAGGACGGCGTATTGAACCTGTGCCGGGTCAAGTTGCGCGACCAGCAGCGTCTCAAGGCCGGGCCGCTCAAGGAGTACTCGCAATACGGTGAAGGCATTCCGTTTGGCGATGCCACACCGCGTGCCGGTAACGATTCCGGAGGCGGTCAGCCGGGCCGCATCCTCAAATGCAAGGGCTGGGAAACCGATCCCGATGCGTACACCTACTTCATCACCCAGGCGGCGGTATGGCAGAAAATCTGCGACGTGATCGGCAAACCCGAATGGAAGGAGCACCCGGACTACGCCACCCCACCGGCGCGCCTGCCTCATCTGAATGAAGTTTTCGGTGCCATCGAGGAGTGGACCATGACCAAGACCAAGTATGAAGTCATGGAAATCTGCAACCCGCTGGATATCCCGGTAGGGCCGATCCTGTCGATGAAAGAATTGGCGGAGGAACCGTCGTTGCGTGAAACCGGCACTATCGTCGAGGTCGACCATCCCGAGCGTGGTCCCTACCTGTCGGTGGGCTGCCCGGTCAAATTGTCAGACAACGATGTTGTCGTCGAACGCTCACCGCTACTCGGAGAACATTCGGACGAGATTCTGAGCGAGGTGCTCGGCTACAGCGCGGATGAAATTGCCGCTTTAAGAGAAGCAGGCGCCGTTTAATCAAAGTGCCCGACGCGATCACTGCCGCGCCAGGCCAGAGGAGAGAGAAATGAGATTAATCGTTCATGGCCAGCAGGCGTATGGCAAGTCTGTACTCGAAGCCATCCTGGACAAGGGGGTGGACGAGGTGGTTGCAGTTTACAGTGCGCCCGACAAGGAGGGCAGGCCGCTGGATCCGCTGAAGGAATACGCACTGGAGCAGGGATTACCCGTTTACCAGCCTGAATCCTACCGAAATCCCGAGATCTGGGAGCAGCTGGCAAGTCACGAAGCAGATTTGTGCGTGATGGCCTACGTCCTGTTGTTCGTGCCTGAAGAGGCGCTTAACGTGCCGAAATACGGATCGATCCAGTACCATCCATCATTGCTTCCCTGGCACAAGGGGCCGAGTTCGATCAACTGGCCGATCATCATGGGCAAGGAAAAAACCGGCCTGTCGATCTTCTGGCCGGACAATGGCCTCGATACCGGGCCGATACTGCTGCAAAAGGAAGTCGATATCGGGCCCGACGATACGCTGGGATCGATTTACTTCGACAAGCTGTACCCGCTTGGCGTTGACGCCATGCTCGAGTCAATCGAACTGGTTCGTGGCCGCAATGCGCCGCGCGAGGTTCAGGATCCCGACGCAGGCAGCTACGAAGGCTGGTGCCGCAAGGACGACGTCCACATCGACTGGAGCAAGGGCACGGATGAAGTTTATAACCTGATTCGCGGGGCCAATCCGCAGCCAGGTGCCTGGACCACTTTTAACGGCAGCGAGGTCAAGATTTTCGACAGCCGCAAGGCCGACGGCAGTGGCGAACCGGGCAGCGTGCTTTCAGTCGATGACAGTGGTGTGGTAGTTGCAACCGCTGACGGTGCCATTCGCGTGATGAAAGTGCGCGCCGATGCCGGCAAGGTAACGTCCGCGGAATATGCATCGTCCGCTGGTCTCGAAACAGGCTCAAAACTGGGCAGTTGAAGCCAGGGCTGTGACGATAAAATACATGAAGACCGGTGGACAGGTCCGAGGACAGTAATATGAGTGATATCGAAATTGCACGCGCGGCCACGGCACGGCCAATTGGTGAAATCGCCGACGAGATTGGCATTCCCGATGATGCCCTGATGCCTTATGGCAGGACCAAGGCCAAGGTCGATCCCGCTTATATCGAGACGTTAAAAGATCGTCCGGACGGCAAGTTAATCCTGGTCACCGCGATCACGCCCACTCCCGCGGGAGAGGGCAAGACCACGACTTCGGTCGGACTGCACGACGGGCTTAGTCGAATCGGTAAAAAGTCGATCGTCTGCCTGCGTGAACCGAGCCTCGGTCCCTGCTTCGGGATGAAGGGCGGCGCCGCGGGTGGTGGCTATGCGCAGGTGATCCCGATGGAAGATATCAACCTGCATTTTACCGGCGATTTTCACGCCATCGGCGCGGCGCACAACCTGCTGTCGGCCTTGATCGACAACCATATTTACTGGGGTAATTCAGCCGGGCTCGACTCGCGCCGCATTGCCTGGCGTCGCGTGGTCGACATGAATGATCGCGCGCTGCGCAGCATTGCCAATTCGCTTGGTGGGCCGGGTAACGGGTTCCCGCGCGAAGATGGATTCGACATCACCGTCGCTTCCGAGGTCATGGCGATATTCTGTCTTTCCAGGGACCTCGAGGATTTACAGCAGCGCCTGAGTAAAATCATTATCGGCTATACGCGCGAGTTTGAACCCATCACCGCCGAGGCAGTCAATGCACCCGGCGCAATGGCGGTGTTGCTTAAAGACGCGATCGCGCCCAACCTGGTGCAGACGCTGGAAAATAATCCGGCATTTATTCACGGCGGTCCTTTCGCCAATATTGCCCACGGTTGCAATTCGGTCATCGCCACCAAAACTGCGCTCAAGCTGGCCGATTATGTCGTCACCGAGGCCGGTTTCGGCGCCGATCTCGGGGCTGAGAAATTTTTCGATATCAAGTGCCGTAGCGCGGGCCTGAGTCCCGATGCCGCGGTCATCGTTGCGACGATTCGTGCCCTGAAAATGCACGGTGGGGTTGAAAAGGACGATCTTGGCCAGGAGAACGTCGAGGCGGTTGCCGCTGGTTGTACCAACCTCGCGCGCCACATCCGTAACGTTAAATCCTTCGGCGTACCGGTGGTGGTCGCGATCAATCGCTTCAGTGCCGATACCGACGCCGAGGTCGCCAGGGTGAGCGAAGCTGCCGAGCAGTACGGGGTCACCGCGATCGACTGTACCCACTGGGCCGATGGCGGCGCAGGCACCGAGAACCTGGCGCATCACGTCGTCAAGATGACCGATGCCAACAACAGCCAGTTTTCACCGCTGTACGACAGTGATATGCCAATCTGGGAAAAAATGCGCACCATCGCAACCCGTATTTACGGTGCCGAAGATATCATTGCAGACCAAAAAGTGCGCAACCAGATCGACCAGTTCCAGGACAACGGTTTTGGTAATTTGCCGATCTGCGTGGCCAAGACGCAGTACAGTTTCTCCACCGATCCCAATTTAAAGGGCGCCCCGAGCGGGCACGTGGTGCCGATACGCGAGGTGCGCCTGTCTGCGGGTGCCGGCTTCCTGGTATTCGTCTGCGGTGAAATCATGACCATGCCGGGCCTGCCCCGGGTCCCTGCTGCCGACAAGATTCATATCGATGACGGCGGCCTGATTCAGGGTCTATTCTAAACGCGAGGTTAAGTCGAATGATCAAGATTATCATGGTACCCCTGGATGGCACGCAGCGCAGTGCAGACGTACTGGATACCGCGCTGGTGATTGCCAACCGTTTTGACGCCCATATCAAGGCAGTACACGTGCGCGAACATACCAGCGAGCCTTACATGCTTGGCGGCCTGCCGGCCTCGTTCCGCGAGCAGTACAGCCAGATGAGCAGCAAGGCGGTTGAATCGGTAGTCGATACGGTGCGTGGGCAATTCAAGGATTTCTGCAGCGCCGGCAAGATCAGGATTACACGCAAACTGTCGAGATCCGCGGGCATATCGGCCTCGTTGCATATTCTTGAAGGCGATGCCGAGTCCGTACTCGAGCGGGAATCTCGCCTGGTCGACGTGATTGCAATGGCGCGACCTAACCAGCAGCGTATCGGTGGCCCCGCTGTCGGTGAACTGCAGGAATCGATAATGATGAACTCGGGACGGCCGGTGCTCATTGTTCCGCCCGCGCCCGAGTGGCAGGCGCACCGCGTGCAGCACGCGGCCATTGGCTGGAACGACAGCGTCGAGGCGAGCCGGGCGCTGGCCCTGACCCTGCCGTGGCTTGCGCAAATGAAAAAAGTATCGGTACTGGTATCGAAAAAACGCGAGGC
>CALZHS010000062.1:7974-9126 GCA_945787265.1 uncultured Gammaproteobacteria bacterium
ACGCGAGGCCGGGGTCGGCGAGGTCGTCGACTACCTGAAGCAGCACGGGTGCAAGGCCGACTACCAGCTGCTGAGCGGCCCGGGAACCAACGTCGGTAAAAAGATGTTGGCTACCTGCGCCGATATTGGCGCCGAATTCCTGGTGGTCGGCGGATTCAGCCATACGCGCACGCGACAGCGCCTGTTCGGCGGCGTGACCAGTTACCTGTTAAGTAATACCAATATTATTACCGTGATGGCGCATTGATGTTTAGTTGTGGCGCAATCACATGTTTTTGCTAGCTCCTCCTTGGGTTAAACTTTGCCCCGCTCGTTTAGAGCGGGGATATTTCTTTAGCAAACCCCAATTCGAGAAATCAACTTATGCCACAGCCTGAACTCAATTCTGACCCGGTCGACAACAGCAGGCAGCGTCGTCGCGGCAAGACCAAGGGCAGGGTGGTTGATCTTAACGCGCTGCTCGAAGTGCAGAGCCTGCTCGGTGATGAATCACGAGCGCGCGACCTGTTGATCGAGCATTTGCACAAGATCCAGGACAAGTACAAGCACCTGTCGGCAGCGCACCTGACAGCGCTGGCGCATGAAATGAAGCTATCCACGACCGAAGTTTATGAGGTTGCGAGCTTTTATCATCATTTCGACGTTATCAAGGAAGGCGAGGTCGCCCCGCCGGCCCTGACCGTGCGCGTCTGCGATTCGGTCAGTTGCGAAATGGCCGGTAGCGAAGAGTTGATTACCGCACTCGAAGCGTCGCTCGGTGATGGCGTGCGCGTGCAGCGCGTGCCTTGCGTCGGGCGCTGCGACGTGGCCCCGGTCGCTGTGGTCGGTCAGAACACTGTCGACTTTTCCACGCTGGAAAAAGTTAAGTCCGAGGTCGATGCGGGAAAGACAAAGCAACTCTTACCCGAAGGCAGCATTGATTTCGATACCTACAGGGCCGAGGGAGGTTACCAGCTGTATAACAGCTTGCTTGCCGGCGATATTGCCGCCGATACGATAATCGAAAAGCTTGAGGGCTCACAATTACGCGGGCTCGGCGGCGCAGGTTTTCCGGTAGGGCGCAAGTGGCACATATTGCGCGACCAGCCGGCCCCCAGGCTGTGCGTGGTGAATACCGACGAGGGCGAGCCAGGGACCTTCAAGGACCGACTG
>CALZHS010000063.1 GCA_945787265.1 uncultured Gammaproteobacteria bacterium
GGGTATACCCGGGTTACGCTCGACCGAATTTCGCGCGCCACCACTAATGGATTCCGGCTTTCGCCGGAATGACGACTGGTGGCCGCAGGTGGAAGCCCGGAAATACCCATAGTATTGCTGTCAATTTAACCCATATGGGTGATGTGGATGTTTGATAAGCCTGTGTAGTATCGGGTGTAATTAAGGAACAGGGACGAGGTGCCATGGAAATCTCCCCGCAAATTGAACCAACATCGACAGGTCGCCTTTTAACCTGCCTGGGTCTCGCTATCGATGAGACCAAGCTAATCAGGTCGATAAATGAGTCGAGAAAATTGTTTGCACAACTGGAAAAGGATGACCCTTCCTCGCACAGATTGCTTTTCCTGAAGAAAGAAATATCGAACCTTGAAGAGAGATTGACAAAAATTCGGCGCAAGGCCAAAAGAATAAAAATTGTCGTCCATCTGGATAAATTTAAATAGCCTGGGCCTGATTGGCCCGTTGGTGCTAGCCGATTAATGCACCGTCAAATCAGCCTTTAGCGCGCTTTCTAGTAACCTGGCTGGACCGGTATTAGAGACGTGTATCAACTTCGAAAAAAATCCCGTGAAGTATTCAATGGTGTTACTACTTGTCGATTAGATATTCAGGTTTTAGCCGGGGCCAGGCAAGTCCGGTTTGTGGAGCAATAGCGGTTTAGTATATTGTGTCGAAGCCTATGTCGATTGGTGAGTTTGCAGGTTTTTAAATGAACATCGAAGCAGAGACAAAGAGGATTCATGATTTTGTCGCCAGGGGCAATTATCATGCGGCCTACAATATCGCACTTTCCGGGTTAAATGCATGTCGGCGGGCCAATGACCAGGCGGGGACGGACCTGTTTATCGAGGTCATCAGGGGCGTCGTCGATTCGCTGGCAAAAGAATTTGGAAGCCAGTCGGAATAGTACTTTCGTCGACCCTGGAAACAGGGGTAGTGACACCGATAACCGTTATCAGCCAGCGTCGAGGTAGGGCCCACCGAGCAATAGAACCGCCATGCCGGTCGCGGTTGCAAGTACGACGTTGTTGCTGCGCCACATGATCAATACCACGCAGGCCATCGCTACGATTTCACTGCTGCTGCCCTGCCTGACGGCCGGTGCCAGGATTGCCATGAAGGCGCAGCCGGGCAGTGCCTCGAGCACCGGCTGAATGCCACGAATGTGGCGCAACTGCAGGCCGATGAAATAACCGGTAATTCGGGTCAGGTAGACGATCACGGCGATCATCGCGATGGCGGCGAGGGTTGCGTTGGCTTCAACCATAAGCGCGGCGCACCTGCACTATCGAGACCACCATACCGGCCAGCACCGAGCCCAGCAGAATGAGGTAGTCTGCGACACCCAGTTCAAACAGGATAAGGGCAGCAACGCCGGCCACGATCCAGGGCGTCGGTGGTGATTTGGAGCCCTTGAAAAACAACATCATCATGGTGGCCATTACCAGTGGTCCGGCGAAATCGACCGCACCCAGGTCCAGGGTCGCAAACAGGTGCGCCGCATTTAATCCGATGAAGGTGGAACAGAGCCAGCTCGTCATCATCGACACGCCGTAACCGGTGACGTAGCCAAGGCGATCGACGTCATCGTTCATGCGAAAGCTGTTAACGACCCCCGGGTCGTTGAGCAGGAACAGCCACAGGACGCGTCGCCTCAGGCTGTGACCATCGAAATGGTGCGTCATCGCCATCCCCAGCAACAGGTTGCGCGAACTAACCAGCGCTACCGACAGTGCGATGGTGCCGAGCGGTAAGGGTGCCTGCCAGAATTCGAGCGCCGCGAACTGGCCGGAGGCCGTGAAAACGGAGGCACTCATTAGCATCGCGTGCCAGTTTTGAATGCCGATTGCGGCCGCGGCTATGCCGAACATCACGCCGAATATAAAGGTCGAGATGAAATAGTCACCCGAGGTACGAATGCCAAGCAGTGCGCTGTGCCAGGTCGTCATGATGCGGGGCTTGCCGTTTTTACCGAGGTTGGTAAAAACATAACCCCGGTTGCAGAGCACGTCATGTAGACGTACTCCATCAAGTCGCGCGACATAAGCGAAGCGGCGTTGGGTTGGCTGGACAATCTGAAAGACCCGGGCTCTTGTTGGTTTAACCTGAAGCCGCGACGATATCATAGGCGCCGTATCAGCCGCATTTATTTTCAAGCCCGACAATCGTCCTATCCGTTATAATGCCAGTCCTGCAATATCCATTCGAGTCAGTCGGAGCGAAGCACCATGCACAAGTATGGAATCAACGATTTACAGCACGACCTGGAGCCCTGGCCGTTCGATAACCCGGCCTCGGATTACCGGATACTGCGCGGTAAACCGCGCGCCTCGGGTCGGCTCGATTACGGTGCCAATGATGGTTCTCATCGCCTCGGAATCTGGTCCTGTACCGAGGGCGCGTTCGAATGTACGGAACTCGGGGACGAGCTGCAGACTATTATTCGGGGTCGACTAACCCTGACCCGGGTCGGTGGTGAGACAATTTCCTGCGGTCCCGGGGACAGCATCTTCACGCGCAAAGGAGAACGCGTTATCTGGGATATCAGCGAGGACGTGACCAAGGTTTTCTTCACCGACCTGAACTGAAACCCCGATTTCTGGTCTGATTTTCACACCAATATGATATGAGTCATGCTGGCGAGCCGGATTTTTTGCTTAGATAAAAAAATGACACGAACACTTAACACGATTCTGATCACGCTGGCGATATTGAGTGGTTGCGCGAGCAAACCGCCGGCGGCGATCAGCAAGGTTCCGGTCGATAATCCCTCGCTGGCGAGCGTGCGAATGGACATCGACGGTTTTATGGGTGCCGAGGTGCGCTGGGGTGGTGTTATCACCAAGGTGGAGAACAAGTCCAGTCAAACCTGGATCGAGCTGGTACGCCGTAAACTGTCCGAAAACGGCAAGCCGAGATCGAATGACAGGAGCGATGGACGCTTCATCGCAAGCTTCGAAGGTTTCATCGACCCGCTGGTGTACAAGGTTGGTCGACCATTAACCGTGGTTGGTACCATCGAAGGCAAGACCAGGCTGCCGATCGGAGAATATGATTACCTGTTCCCGATCGTGGCGGTGGAGGGATCTTACCTGTGGAAAGCCGAGTCCAGGACCCGTGACCCTTACTACTACCCGCCACCCTACTGGTACTATGACCTCCGGTATTACCATCACTGGCCCTATCACCGCCATCCACACTTTTACTGAAGTAAAATTTAGCGAAAGGATTTTTTAAGCTGCTCTACTCGCTGTCGATTGACACCGCGGTCGCCATGACCCACTCTCGAGGCCGAGCGCAGGTGAATTAGATTAGCTTCCCGGTCGACCCTGATTTCGAGGTCATCCTCGAATCTGAAAATTGCTGACGTGAAAGTGGCAGCGAGATAATTATCTTTTTCCTGCCGAATGCTGCCATTCATTTCACGAATGACTGATTTAAGCCGCGTCATAACATCGGCCGCATCGTCTGATGAAATTACCAGTGGTTCGATAAAGTGATCAGCATCCGCCCTGAATTCACTGCAAACGCAGTTGGGTGTGCCTGGACATCGTGACAGTCGCCCCTCGACCAATCCATTTGCCTCGTCGGATTTCGACATGAAGCCAAGTACAAACAAGGCCGCGATAACAAGCAGAATCAGGGTGATGGTTATGATTGCAATCATCTTCAACATTGTGCTTCCCTGATTACAGGATAAGGACTGGTTTGCAGGGCAGGGCGGAACCATATCATCAGGTAACCAGGAACAGCAAACGGTCTTGAAATAACGGTTACAGCTATCTCGATTGATCGGGGTGCTTCTCCACTATACCCGCTTACTGCGTCTGGATTAAGACAATATCCCCGTCGATATCGCCAGTCGGAAAGTAACTTGCCAGATAGCCACCTTCCCGTATTCCGAAACGGAAGCGATGAATACCTGTCTATTCGAGATTTTCAAGGATAAATGATCCAAGCCCCGCGACATAGATCGATCTACTCACCAGGAATCCATCATTATGACCGCCACGCATTTCCAAAAACTGCTTTGCTTCAGGTGCAGCTTCGAAAACCTGGAGTCCCTCGGCAAACGGAATGATCTCGTCATTTTTACTGTGTGCAACCAGGACCGGACAGGAAATATTCGCAATATAGCGGCTGGTGTCGTATTTGAAACTCGCAAGCCAGTGCACCGGCAAGAAAGGGTAAATCCGTTTTGCCATGGACGGAACCGAGGAAAAGCTGGATTCTACAATCAATGCGGCCGGGGTGTGCCTGCTGGCTAACCAGGCCGCAATGGAAGCTCCCAGTGATCGACCAAAAATGATGATCTGATCGGCAGCAATGTTCCGGGTTTCGGTCAGGTATTTCCAGGCGGCCTCGGCGTCCCGGTAGGTTCCCTTTTCCGTGACTTTGCCCTCGCTTTGTCCATAACCTCGATAATCAATAATAAAAACATTAAGTCCGAGCTCGTGGAATATGCTGATTGACTCGAGGCGGTGGGAAATATTGCCGGCATTACCATGAAAAAACAGCAACGTGCCCCTGGCTGATTCATTCACAATAAACCAGCCGTGCAGTTTAATACCATCCCGGGTTGTAAATTCGACATCCTCGTAGCCGAGGCCGATATCTTCGGGAGTCGCAACGAGATTCCGACCCGGGATGTTCGGATAAAAAATCAGGCTTGATTGCTTGTAATAAACAAAGGCCATGATTGCGACATAGATTCCGGCGCCGAGGAGCAGCAGTTTCCAGATACTGGCCATTTCAATGCCTGTTAAATCAGTTACCGCGGTAATGATATCCGAGATAGCCGCGATTTCACTAATGGCAAATGATCGCCAAAGGTTTAGTCGCAGTCGTGTAAAGCGCTTACGACCTGCAAAATCATTGTCAGCTTGCTGACCGCGGGTACTTGGGTATCATGGATCAACAACAATACCCACGAATATCCAGCTAGCGGGGCGGTTCAATGGGAATTTGGGCTCAGGCGGCCAATTTAGCGGCACAGACACCGCAGGACAGAAATCGATATGTTGATTTCCTGCGATCGGTTTCGATCGTTATCGTCATTATCGGACATTGGTTGATTACGACAGCCTACTACGTCGACGGCACGCTAACGAGCGAGCACCTGTTTAAAATTCAGCCCTGGACCCAGTGGCTCACGTGGATATTCCAGGTAATGCCGGTATTTTTTATCGTTGGCGGCTATGCCAATGCCGTTTCTCTCGAAAGTGCTGAGCGCAAGGGCATTAGCTATGGAGGCTGGCTGGCCGGGCGCCTGTATCGGCTTGTCACGCCACTGCTGGTACTGCTCGCGGCCTGGGCCCTGATCGCGGTCATCATGCATTTTTCCGATGTCAGCCCGGAAGTGATCCAGCTGGCTTCACGGGCTTCCCTGATTCCCACCTGGTTTCTCGCGATTTATATCATGGTGGTCATACTGGCGCCGGCCACCTACGCGTTCTGGCGACGCCTGGGCTTTGCGTCATTCTGGTTACTGGTGGCACTCGCGATCTTGATGGATCTCGCTTTCTTCGTAGCGGACCTGCGCTGGCCAGGATGGAGTAATTACTTCTGGGTCTGGCTCGCCATCCACAACCTGGGGTATGCCTGGCGGGATGGTCGCATGGGTAGCCCGGGGCAGCTTATCCTGTATTCGGCGGTTGCTGTTTTGGCCATGTGGGTACTGGTTTTCCCGGGTCCTTATCCGTTGGCAATGGTCGGTTCACCCGATCAGGCTTTGTCGAATACCACACCGCCGAAAATCACGCTGCTAGCCCTTGGAATATTTCAGTTCGGCCTGTTGCTGGCGGCGGAGAATCCAATGCGGCGGGCGTTGACGAACCTGCGACTTTGGACGGCGACGGTGTTGATAAATAGCATGATCATGACCGTTTACCTGTGGCACATCACCGTAATGATCGTGTTTATCGGTTTGCTTTACCTGGCCGGTGGTACCGGTCTGGGCGTGGAACCGGGTACCCTGGCCTGGTGGTTTTCACGTCCTTTGTGGATGGCAATTCTGATTGTTTTACTGTTGCCGTTGACCCTGCTGTTGTCGCCCCTGGAACGACTTTCGCGCAACGCCGGTGTGTCTGGTGCAGCGCCATTACGGCAGGTTGGTGGGGCAATGATGATCTGTCTCGGTGTTGCGCTGTTGGCGCTGTTCGGAATCGGTGGAGGATCGCCCGCAGGGGTTGATATTGGCGCTTTTGCACTGGTTGCTATTGGTGCAGGTGTTAGTGGTTTGCTGCCGGGCTTTAAGTAGCGGACTCCGTTGATGAACTGATTCGGCGTCCTGCTCCGGCCCTAGAAGCGGAAGTACCCGTTGACGAATGCGCCGTCGTACTCGATATCGGTATCGAGGTCGTCAGCATCATCTAGCTCGATGGAAAAGGTCTTCAATCCACCTTCGATACCGAGACCACTGCTCGATTGGTAACCCAGTTTAATGGTTAAGTCTTCGGCGCTGCTATCGTCAATGCTGAAGCTGCTCATATCCGCCCCGACGTAGAAGCCGCTAAACGGTAAATCAAACCGGGCTGACAGGTAAAGCAGTGGAAGTGTCTCGTCGATGCTGATGCTGCTGGTGGTGGTATTGGTGCTGCCGACCATCGACACCTTGCCATCGAAACGCTTCAGGTCGAGACCGATATCGAGGTTTACCCAGTTGTCCAGTACTTCGTAATACAGGACGATGTCGTTATGCGATAAATCGAAGGTGGTACTAACGCTTTCGCCCGCGCTGTAGGTTTCTCCCTCGAAGGTAATACTGCCGCTAAGCGTGTTTCTGCCATCACTATCAAGATCGATATCCTGGTACCTGATGTTTGGCAAAAAGGGTACCGGATGCTCGAGGCTTAAAACCGCGGATGACTGGGACGGATCGTCGACATCGAGGTCATCAGACAGATCGATGCTGGCCTCGCCGGCGCTGTTAAATTCTCCGGACAGGTCTGGCGACCAATAGGACGCTCCGATACTGAAACCGACAAAGTCCGCATGCCCCGGGCTCGAAATCACTAACGCCAGGAATGTAGCAGCCGGGATATTCAGGATTGATCTCATAACAAAACTCGTATTGTGGTTCATTCGATGAACAATTATCTAGCATTATAGAATAACGACGCAGAAATGTTCTTTTTCTCTTTGCCCGGCATTAGGATACTCTCCATGTTCACCTGATCGGCAACCAGTTAAATGCGCACACCTTTCTCGGCTTACCAGTTTCTGTTGTTGCTTTTTATCCTGATCCTGGTTGCGATCATCATCCAGGTGGGTGCATTTACGATAGCGCTCGACAAACTGGGCCTGTCAACCCATTCGGCTATGCTGCTGCTCGCCTGTACGTTGATGGGCAGCGCGATCAATCTGCCACTGTTTTCAATGCAGGCAGACGAGCCATCGGAAGAGGCCAGGAAAATGTTTCGCGGGCTGTTGTTCGGTCGCCCGATGCCGTTTACGGGCAGGACTATCGTCGCTGTTAATGTTGGCGGTGCGCTAATCCCGGTGAGCTTTTCAATTTACCTGATCATGACTAATCAACTACCGCTGACCCAGGTTGTTGCCGCGATCGCCATCGTAACCCTGTGCTGTCGGCTTTTCAGTCGTCCGATACCCGGCCTCGGTATCGGTATCCCGGTATTCATTGCGCCGGTTACGGCGGCGTTGACCGCATTGCTGCTGGCACCCGAAAACAGTGCCCCGATGGCCTACATCTGCGGCACGCTGGGGGTGTTGATCGGTGCCGACCTGATGCGCCTGACCGATATACGCAAACTCGGCGCCCCGGTGGCTTCTATCGGCGGTGCGGGTACTTTCGACGGCATATTCTT
>CALZHS010000064.1 GCA_945787265.1 uncultured Gammaproteobacteria bacterium
TGCAGGCAAACCACATCAACGCGATGCTCAATAAAATCCGCAGGAACTGGCGTTTGGCGAAATAGAAAGGATCGTTGTTTTGCTGATCTGCAATGCCAATCGATGCGGAAGTCACCATCACCAGGCCGATACAAATCAGCGTCAGGTAGAGTAGCAGCGTAACGCGGTCATATTCCGGCGCCAGCTCGAAACCTGACCGTACAACCCTGTCGTCGGTTCTGATTGCCTGGCTAGTCAACTGCAAGCTCCCGCACCCGCTGCATGAAATCGTCACCGCGTGCCTCGAATTTCGGGTACATATCAAAACTTGCGCAGGCTGGCGCCAGCAGCACGCAATCGCCGCTGCTGGCAACCTCGTGAGCGCGCTTTACGGCTTCCTGCATATCTCGTACCCGCTCGACCCGGGTAGCATCCTGCCAGGCTTGCTGCAGGCGGTAGGCATCCTCTCCCATCAGTAACGCCAGTTTAACCTTCTGCCTGATCGTCTCGGACATGACCGTCATGTCGGCTCCCTTCGACTGTCCCCCGGCAATCAATATAACCGGACGCTCACGCCCCTCGATCGAGGCCTGCGCGGCTCCAACATTGGTCGCCTTGGAGTCATTGATCCATTCAACGCCATCGATCTCGGCAACCCACTGGCCGCGATGCGGAATACCAGCGAAGGCTTCCATTGCCGCAACAATGGCTGCCCTCGAAATCCCGACGCTGTGTGCGATCGCCATTGCGGCCAGGCAATTGGCCCAGTTGTGACGCCCGGTCAACTTGATATCATTAACGTTTATCCAGGGCTCATCACGGTGGGCTAACCACAATCCGTCGCCCTCGAGCAACCGGAAGTCAGCATCCGAGTCGGGATTCAAACTAAAGGTGATATCTCCGGCATCATGCCGCGTCACTTCGTCATCAAGATTGCTAACACAGACGCTGGCATTATCGTAGATACGCAACTTGGCCTGGATATATTCAGCGTACCCTGAATATCGATCGAGGTGGTCTTCACAGAGGTTGAGCAGGGCAGCAACCCGTGGTTGCAGGGAGGTTGTGGTCTCGAGTTGATAGCTTGACAACTCCAGCACATAGAAATCCGGACTCTGTTCCAGCAAATCCAGTGCCGCGATGCCGATATTGCCACCCACGGCAGCAGCTTTTTCATCAAGTGCGATCATTTTACCGACCAGGGTGGTAACCGTACTCTTGCCATTGGAACCGGTAATCGCGATAACGGGCTTATCCACCAGCCGAGCGAACAACTCGATATCGCCAACGACAGTCTTGCCTAGATCAATAGCCTGCTGGATGGCATCTTGTTGAATCGATAACCCGGGACTGACCACCAGTACATCGGCCCATTCGAGCAAGTCCTTGTTGAGCGGACCTGCGTTAAAATCAACCGCGTCAAACTCGGCGTTCAGTTTAGCCAGCTGTGGTGTCAGTTCCCGAGCATCCTGGATCCTGCAGCGATATCCGTGCCCGAGCAAATAACGCGCAACCGAGTACCCGGTCACGCCCAGTCCTACCACGAGATAGTTGACGTCTGCTAGCGCTGTTTTATGTTGGCTCACGTTTAGCATTACCGAATCTTTAAACTCGCAAGACCGATTAACACCAGCACCACGGTAATAATCCAGAAGCGCACAATAATGCGCGGCTCCGGCCAACCTTTGAGTTCATAATGATGATGCAGCGGCGCCATGCGAAATATGCGGCGTCCGGTCAACTTGAACGATGCCACCTGCAGCATTACCGACACCGTTTCGACCACAAAAATGCCGCCCATGATAAACAGCACCAGTTCCTGGCGTACGATCACGGCCAGGGTACCGAGTGCAGCGCCCAGCGCGAGCGCGCCGACATCACCCATGAAGACCTGGGCCGGGTAGGTGTTAAACCACAGGAAACCGAGACCTGCACCGACCAGGGCGCCGCAGAATACGACCATTTCCCCAACGCCCGGGACATAAGGAATACCCAGATAATTTGAAAAGTTAAAGTTACCCGTCAGATAGGCAAAAACCCCGAGTGCACCACCGACCAGCACGGTAGGCAAAATGGCGAGACCATCGAGTCCATCGGTCAGGTTGACCGCGTTGCTGCTACCGACAATGACGAAATAAGCCAGCACCACGTATAGCCAGCCGAGATCAAGCAGTATGTCCTTGATAAACGGCACAATAAGCTGGGTCTCAATTGGAAACTGGGCGGTGTGAAACAGGGCCAGCGCCGCACCCAGCCCGATCAGCGATTGCCAAAAAAGCTTGACCCGGGCCGACAGTCCCTTGGCGTTGCCATAAACGATCTTCTTGTAGTCATCGATCCAGCCGACTGCACCAAAGCCAACGGTCACAAACAGGACTATCCAGACGAATCGCGACGATAAATCGCTCCACATTATGGTACTGGTGACAATAGCAACGAGGATTAACGCACCACCCATGGTCGGTGTGCCTGCCTTGATGAGATGGCTTTCGGGACCATCATCGCGCACACTCTGCCCTATCTTGGAACTGCTCAAATAGGTAATCATAAACGGTCCAACGATCAGCGAAATCACGAGCGCCGTGAGCACACCCAGGATGGTGCGCATCGTCAGATACTGGAATACGTTAAAACCGCTATGGAACTGGGTGAGGTACTCTGACAGGCTATACAGCATTGGCACCCCCTGCGTTCACGGTTCGTGTTAACAGGGCGACCAGTCGCTCCATGCCGGCGGCACGTGATCCCTTGATCAGGAGATTCACACCTTCATGGATTTGCGACGATATGACCTCCGCCATGTCCTCGATGCACTCGCTACAGTAGCCACCATCGCCAAATTCTTCGCTGGCAATACAGCTCATTTCGCCAACACCAAAAAATTTTTCAACACCGTTGCGACGCGCGGTGTGAGCGGCTTCGCGATGCAGGGCGACGGCTTCCGTACCGAGTTCGGCCATGTCGCCCAGCGCCAGCCAGGCTGAACCCTGCATTGAGCAAAGCACCTTGATACCGGCTTCAAGAGAGTCCGGATTCGCATTGTAACTATCGTCAATCAGGCGACTTCGGGACGGGCCGGTCAGAATCTGTAAACGTCCTTTTACCCCGGAGAATCCCGCCAGGTTATCAACGGCCACGGTAAAATCGCTACCGCTCAGAATCGCAAGCGATACCGCGGCTAGCGCGTTGCGGACGTTATGCTCCCCGATTACATGCAGTTCACAATATCGTGAAGCACCCTGGTAACAAAATTCGACCCGTATATTTTGACCCGCGACTGACCAGGACGCGGTCACATCGGCTTCATTTTGCAGCCCGCAGTCAAGCCGGGTTTGTGCCGCACAAATATCTTTCCAATATTGGCTGGCGACTTCGTCGGCATTGAACAACGCCTTGTGTTGCGGGGCACAGTAGGCATAGAGCTCGCCCTTGGCCTCAACCACGCCCTGAACGTCGCCGAAACCCGCCAGGTGTGCCGCCGCAACATTGTTGACGTAGACAATATCGGGCTCTGCAATCCTGGCGAGATTTGCGATCTCGCCCCGATGATTGGCGCCCATTTCAATAATGGCGAATTCATGATTTTCATCGAGTTCAAAAAGTGTCAGCGGTACACCGATGTCGTTATTGAAATTGCCGCTGGTAGCAAGGGTCGCGGCCTGTCTCGACAAGATTTGGTTAAGCATTTCCTTGACCGTGGTTTTACCGTTACTGCCGGTAAGGGCGATGACGCAGAGGTCACAGTGACGTCGCCAGTGATTGGCCAACCGGCCCATGGCCTGCTTGCAATCGGTAACCTCGATCTGGGGTATATCACAGGGCTGACGCTGCTCAACCAGCGCAACGACGGCGCCGTTCTGGTAAGCCTGATCAACGAAGCTATGGCCGTCGAAGTTGTCGCCCTTAATGGCGACAAACAGCTTGCCCTTGCAGGCTTTGCGGCTATCGATCGTGACCCCCGCAAAAGGCAGGTCCGGCAGTTGCTCGGCTCTTGAACCGAGAATCTCGGCCAGTGACATCAGCGACATGCTAATCATGGTCCACCTGCAGAATCCGGCTAACCACGTGACGATCGCAAAAGGGTCGGCGCTCGTTACCGACAATTTGCTCCTGCTCATGGCCTTTGCCCGCAATCACGACCAGGTCTTCGGGGGCCGCCTGGGACAGCGCATATTCAATGGCTGCCTGGCGATTGTGGACAATGCAGGCCTGCCCGGGACGTTTCATACCGGCAATGATTTCGCTGGCGATTTTCTGGGGCGATTCATTGCGCGGATTATCGTCGGTGACAATCACGCGATCTGCGAGCTCTTCTACGGCACGTCCCATGCCGGCGCGTTTACCCTGGTCACGGTCTCCGCCACAACCAAAAACACACCACAATAACCCGTTGGTATGTTGTCGACAGGCTGCAAGACATGCGCGCAAGGCTTGCTCGGTATGGGCAAAATCGACTACTGCCGACGCGCTACCGGGCTTGCCACTGAACTTTTCCATGCGACCAGGAATCGGTTTTAAATCCTTGACGGCGAGTTCGATCTGATTGTGATCAAGACCTAAAGCAACCAGGGTGGCGATACAGGCTAGCGTATTCTCGACATTAAAATGACCCAGTAACGCGGTGACAGCGGTCACTTCTCCTAACGGCGTCGACGCTCTTATATTGAGTCCGCCAGCGGTCAGTTCACTGGCAACCAATTTAACCTCGGCCTCACAGCCTGCTTCGGACGCTACCGAATAGCGCAGCAGCGACTCTTTCTCGACCGACCCGCTTAACCGCTGTCCAAAACTGTCGTCAATATTTACCACTCGCCCGGAAAGCTCAAAATCATGAAACAGACGTGCCTTGGCGGCTGCGTAACTATCCAGGTCACCGTGATAATCGAGGTGGTCGCGCCCGAGGTTGGTCAACACCGCAATATCAAAGTCACAGCCGTTGACACGGTACTGTTCGAGCGCGTGTGACGACACTTCCATGACCACGTACTCGCAACGTTGCTGGCGGAACTGGTGTAAACGTGCCTGCAAGCTGACGGCATCTGGTGTTGTCAACGAATCCGGCGTCAACTTGTTGCCAATTCCGTATCCGAGGGTGCCGATACTGGCGCAGCATTTTCCTATCCGCGTCAAGGCCTGGGTAACGAGATGAGTGACGCTGGATTTCCCGTCGGTTCCCGTGATCCCGATGATGGTCATGGCCTGCCCCGGGTCACCAAAGAAACGACTGACGATATGACCATTGGCACGGTCCAGGTTATCGACGCCAATCCAGTAAGTCTCTACCTGCTTGCGCAGCAGTGGAATGCGCTGCAGGCTATATTCATCCGCGGCGTCATAAATCACCGCTACTGCCCCCGCCTTGACCGCATCGATGGCGTAATCGATGCCGTTAGACTTGATACCGGGTAACGCGATGAATGCCGAATTGGCCGTGACATTCGCGCTGTTACTGGCGATATCGCTGATCCGTATCGACGGCACGGAATCCTCCACCGCAAAACCGGATAGCAGTTCCGACAAAGCCATTCCGGGAATATTGGTGTTCGCCATCATGCCCCCTTTCCCTTTCCTTGCGCCAGGATCGGCAGATCATCGGGCGGAACATCGAGAATGCGCAATGCGTTCGACATCACTTCCTGGAACACCGGTGCGGCAACCAGTCCGCCGTAGTATCCGTTCTGGGTAGGTTCGTCAATCATGACCGCCATCACCAGGCGTGGATTACTGGCAGGGGCGAGACCGGCAAATACGGCCACGTAATCGTCCTCCTGGTAGCCCCCGGCAATGCTTTTCTTGGCGGTTCCGGTCTTGCCTGCAATCTTGTAACCATCAACCGCAGCCTGCGGCGCGGTACCCTTGGGGCCAACAACTTCGGCCAGCATCCTGACCATCTGTCGGGCGGTTGCGGATTTCATGACATGACGCGAGATTTCATTCTTCGGATTTCGAACCAGTTCTTTGCGCAACAGCGTGAGATCCACCAGGCGACCCTGGTTGGCAATTACGGCATAGGCTCGGGCGAGCTGGGTAATCGACAGCGACATGCCGTAACCGAATCCCATGGTAGCGTGATCCAGGGGCTGCCACTGGCTATGATGGCGGAAGTATCCAGCCGATTCACCCGGGAAGGACACACCGGATAATTCACCAAAGCCGTAAGCCCTGAAACTCTCCCACAGCTCCTTTTTTGACAACGACATGGCGATGCGCGACGCACCGACGTTACTCGATTTGCGTAAAATTGCGGAGAGGTCAAGCACGCCATAGTTGCGGATGTCCTTTACCGGGTGGCCACTCACCATCATGTAGCCGGGTGACGTGTCTATACTGCTGCCGCGATGATAACGACCACGGTCAATCGCGGCCGCCAGCGTAAAAGGCTTGATCGCGGAACCGGGTTCAAATACGTCGGTAAGGGCCCGGTTACGTAGTCGCTCGGTTGCGGTTTTGCTACGCTGGTTCGGGTTGTAGGATGGCTGGTTTACCATTGCCAGGATCTCGCCAGTGCGGGCATCGAGCAGAACCGCGGAACCGGCCCTGGCCGCGTGGAACTGAATCGCCCGGGCAAGGCTGCGGTAAGCGATGTACTGTAAACGCATATCGATGCTGGTGTAGATATCGTTGCCGGATTCAGCCGGCTTCAGCTGCGCCAGCTCCTCGATGACCTCGCCACGACGGCTGCGAATGACGCGCCGCTCACCCGGTTCGGCACGTAACCAGTCCTGGTAGGTCAGTTCCAGACCCTCCTGACCCTGGTCGTCACTATCGGTAAATCCGACCAGGTGCGATACCACCTCTCCGGCGGGATAGTATCGATGGTACTCGCGCTGCAGGTATACGCCCTCAAAGCCCGCCGCGATGTCGCGCGCAAATTCCGGCTCAAGCTGGCGCTTCAGGTAAACAAACTCCCGGTCGGCACGCTGCTTCAGCATGGTGACCGTAGTACGGTAATCGAGTCCCAGCTTTCGGGTTACCTGCTTGAGCGCGGCGAGATCTCCGAGAATTTCAGACGGATTGACCCAAACCGAGTCTACCGGTGTACTGATTGCAAGCGGCGTACCGAATCGATCCAGAATCGCGCCCCGGTAGGCCGGCGTTTCGATGGTGCGTATCTGGCGCTGCACGCCCTGACTGGTCAGAAAATCCTGCTCGACAACCTGCAGGTAGAGAGCACGGACCATCAGCCCGGCAAGCAAAGAAATCAATACCAGCAATACGAAGTAATGGCGCGTACCCAGGAAAATTACCTGGCCTTCCTGGCGGGCGGTTTTCTTGCTTCGCTTCATTGCAGACGCACCAGTTCAACGCTCTCGGGCAAGCGCATTTTCAGGTCCCTGCGAGCCCTGGATTCAACGTTACTGTGCGTCGCCAGGGTGGTGTTTTGCAGCTGTAAACGTCCCCATTCAATGACCTGCTGATCCTGCTGTTTCTGGATGTTGCGTAATTCGGCGAACAGGACGCGGCTTTGGTGCTTTACGTATATCACCGTCAGTGCGCTGCCGAGAACCAGGGTTAGCAGCAGTGATGACCAGAATTTACCGCTCATCAGGCTGTTCGCTCTGCAACACGCAGTACTGCACTGCGGGAACGAGGGTTTGATGCCAGCTCCCTGGCCCCTGCCTTGATACCCCTGCTCAGCAACCTGAGACGGATGCTGGACGGAATTTCGCTGTCGCGCAGCGGCAGGCCGCGAGGAATTTCAGCGCGCGAACTCTGCGCCTTGAAAAAGCGTTTTACGAGGCGATCTTCGAGCGAGTGAAAGCTGATGATCAGCAGGCGCCCACCGATTTTCAGAATATCCAGTACCGTTTCAAGCAGGTGCTGGATCTGTTCGAGTTCCCCTCTATCTTCCCTGACCGGCGACGCTCGACAATCTGTTTGGCAATGCGTCGTGAATGGCGTTCCTCACCATACTCCCAAAGCACCCTGGCGATCTCCGCCTCGTCGGCATGCGCAAGCCATTCTGCCGCTGACTCGCCCTGCCCCGGATTCATCCGCATGTCGAGCGGTCCGTTTAGCTGAAAACTGAAACCGCGCGCCGCGTCATCGAGTTGCGGCGAGGAAACACCGAGGTCGAGCAGGATTCCATCAATCTGCTCAAGCAGATCGAGTTCGGCAATTTGCGCACGCATGTTGGCGTAGTCATCCTGGATTATCGTAACCCGGCGGTCGGAGCCCATCGTCTCCTGCGCATCGGCAATTGCTTGCGGATCACGATCCATTACGATAATGCGCCCCTCATCGCCAAGCGCCAGCAGGATTGAATGCGCATGCCCGCCTCGACCATAGGTACCGTCGACATAACGGCCTTGCGGCTTGATTTCGAGCGCCGCCAAAACCTCGGCGTGCAGCACTGGTGCATGCGCCTGGCTCACAGCGTTAGTTCCGCCAGTGCCGCGGGCATCTCATCACCGGTACCATCACTCAGCCAGTTATTCATGCGCTCGGCCCAGAGCACTTCGTCCCAGAGCTCGAACTTTTTACCTTGCCCGATCAGTACCACCTTCTTTCCGAGCTGTGCATATTCCCGCAGTGGATTGGACAGCAACATGCGGCCATTGGTATCAACCTCAACCTCGGTGGCATGACCGATCAGCAAGCGCTGGATGCGGCGGGTCGTCGGATTAAAGCTGGGTAAGGCTTCGATTTTTTCTTCAATCAGTTCCCATTCGGGAAGCGGGTATATCAGCAGGCATGGCTGGTCGGTATCGATCGTGACGATCAGTTGACTCTGACAGATCTCGAGCAGCCGCTCACGATAGCGCGCGGGAAGAACGATTCTCCCCTTCGCGTCCAAAGATAGATTGGAAACCCCTCGAAATTTGTGCACGTTTAACCCGTTATGTGACACTTTGTGCCACTATTGCCCACTTAGTGACACAATATGGCTGATTTTTACCACAAGTCAAGTAAAATAGGGACTGTAATACGGGTTTTTTCTCAATGACGTCAATAACTTAGCCTGCTGACTTAAAGTGCACAAGACAATACGTCAGGCAAAACCGATACTTATATCTAATAGTTAAAGTGTTACATTAAGTTGGTGCAGATTTTGTGCGATTTTGCACAATTTCACGGATTAAAAATAAGGGGGTGCATGGCATTGCACCCCCCAGTTGAATTGATAGTCAGCCTGTAAGCCGGGTTCTGTCGAGGATAATCATTCATCTGGACTGAAAGTCACCTTCCAGCCTCAAGCGACCAACCCGAAAACGACGCGGGCCGCGCCATTGTTTTCCTATTTGGTCTTGCTCCGGGTGGGGTTTACCCTGCCACTTCTGTTACCAGAAGCGCGGTGCGCTCTTACCGCACCATTTCACCCTTACCAGCCGCAGCTGGCGGTATACTTTCTGTTGCACTGGCCGTGGGCTTGCGCCCCCCAGACGTTATCTGGCACCCTGCCCTGTGGAGCCCGGACTTTCCTCCAGTTCCCAATCATATTAATGACCGAAACCAGCGATTATCCAGCTGACTAATGTGTATGATAATGATAAACAGGGGGTTCAGTATAGTTATTTTGTTGAGAATCAACGAAATTAAAGATACTGCCCCACTCCGTCAGCCGGCTGACTCATCCCGGTGCAAGATCAGCTGCTTCAGCAGCGTAAACTTTTCCTCTTTCAGCAAGAAAGGTCGAATCGCATCGAGTAACTCCTGGCGCTCGCTGGATTGATACCAGTGCTGCCAGGCCGCCTCATCGATCCAGCGCGTAATGACCACATAGTGATTAGGTCGGTGAATGTCAACCGATGACTCACCCGATACATAACCAGAAGCATTTGCCATCACGCCGAGCAGGTCTGCAATGGCAGCCTCGTAGTATTGCTCGAGACCTTCTGCGATTTCGCGTTCAATGATTACCCTGATCATTGATTATCACCTCGTTTTCGACCGCTTTACGGCCGCTCAGCTGTGTTAAATCAGATCTGCAGGATATACAATCGCAACCAGAACACAATATCTTCCCGGAGGAACCCCGATGGCCTGGCAACAACAGATTCTTCGCGTCAACCTGAGCAAGGGTAGCTGCGATATCGAACCGCTTAACATGGAATGGGCCGAGGCATTTCTTGGCTCTCGCGGACTCGGCAGCAAGTACCTGTACGAGGAAATGGACCCGGCCGCGGATGCCCTGTCGGCTGAAAACAAGATTATCTTCGCCACCGGCCCGCTGACCGGCACCATGGCCTCAACGGGTGGACGCTATACCGTCATAACCAAGGGACCACTGACCGGGGCCATCGCCTGCTCTAATTCCGGCGGTAAATTCGGCGGCGAATTGAAAATGGCGGGTTACGATTTACTCATCATCGAGGGCGAATCGAAAAAACCGGTCTACCTGCATATCGAAGATGAAAAAGCCGAGATTTGCGACGCCGGCGAAATCTGGGGCAAAACCGTCTGGGAAACCGAGGATATACTGGCGAAGAAATACCAGGATCCGCTGATGCGCTTTGCCGGAATCGGTCAGGCAGGGGAAACACTGTGCCGCTACGCCTGCATCGTCAACGACAAGCATCGCGCTGCCGGTCGCTCCGGCGTTGGCGCGGTCATGGGCTCCAAGAAGCTGAAGACGATTGCGGTACGCGGCACCAAAGGCGTGCGCAACAAGGATCCCGCAGCTTTCTACCGCATCGTCAACGAGGTCAACGCGCGCATGAACGATCGCGATGAAATGTCGCGCGACGGCACGCTGGCGATGATCGACGTCACCAATCAATTTGGCAGCCTGCCGACGCGAAACAACCGCAGCGTGCGTTTCGAGGGTGCGAATAAACTCAACCCGGAAGCGATGCATACACCGAACCAAAACGGGCATACCAATATCGTGACCAATGGCGCCTGCTTCGCCTGCACCATTGGCTGCGGCCGTATCTGTAAAATTGATCCGACCCATTTTTCGGTCAAGGACAGGCCCGAATACCACGGCGCCTCGGGCGGTCTCGAATATGAAACCGCCTACGCGCTGGGCGCGGCCTGCGGTATAGACGACATCGATGCAGCGACATTCGCGGGTTTCATCTGCAACGAATACGGCATGGATCCCATATCGCTCGGCGGCTCGGTCGCGGCGGCGATGGAGCTCTACGATATCGGCGCGATCGACGATAAAATCACCGGCGGCATCAAGCTCGAGTTCGGCTCCGCCGAGGCGCTGTGCCAGATAGCTGAACTGGCCGGCAAGGGCGAGGGCTTTGGCGTCGACATTGCAATGGGTTCGAGGCGCCTGTGCGAGAAATACGGGCATCCGGACCTGTCGATGACGGTCAAGGGGCAGGAATTTGCGGCCTATGACGGACGCTCGATGCAGGGCATGGGGCTTGCTTACGCGACCAGTAACCGTGGCGCCTGTCATCTGCGCGCCGATCCCTACGGACACGATTTCGAGACTACCGAAATCGAAGGCAAAGCCAGGATCGTGCGCGATTCCCAGCACGACGTCGCCTTTCTCGATTCGAGCGGGCTATGCCTTTTCCC
>CALZHS010000065.1 GCA_945787265.1 uncultured Gammaproteobacteria bacterium
GCACCGGCAGAAACGCCAGGCAAACCAGCGCTGCCGCGAAGGCGCAACGTGATGGGCGCGTCAGACATGCCATGGTTACCGTGAATTCGCGCGATTTCACCGGACAGACGCGCACCTATCGAGCGATGCGTATTGTTAATCGGGTATTCGAATTCACCACCGCTGGCATTTTTTATCGCACCGATACAATCGGCCACCATTTGCTCTGCGAGTTCGGCCTTGTCCCAGGGCGGATTGCGCTCCTCGATACAGTATTGAGGTAGCGCGGGATCAACGCCGGCGTCCGACAGAATCGGGGCAAGATTCAGGTTTTGCTGGCTCGAGGTACTGCCGGTCGCGACCTCGAGTAAATCGGTGCGACCGATCAGGTCTTCGAGCTTGTGCACCCCGAGCGAGGCCAGGATTTCACGCACCTCCTCGGCAATAAAGCGAAAATAGTTTTTAACTTTTTCAGCAGTGCCGACGTAGTGCAGCTCGCGCAGCTGGTCATTTTGGGTAGCGACACCGGTGGCGCAGTTGTTGAGGTGACAAATGCGCAAATACTTGCAGCCCATCGCTACCATCGGGCCGGTGCCGAAGCCAAAGCTTTCGGCCCCGAGGATCGCGGCCTTGACCACGTCGAGGCCGGTTTTAAGCCCGCCGTCGGTCTGCACTCGAACCTTGGCGCGTAACTTGTTGGCGCGCAGCACCTGGTGGGTTTCGGACAGGCCCAGCTCCCATGGAGATCCGGCATATTTAACCGATGTCAGCGGGCTCGCACCGGTGCCGCCGTCGTGGCCGGCGATCGTGATCAGGTCAGCGTAAGCCTTGGCAACACCCGCGGCGACGGTACCGACACCCGCCTCGGCCACGAGCTTGACCGAAACCAGCGCCTGCGGGTTAACCTGCTTCAGGTCGAATATCAACTGTGCGAGGTCTTCTATCGAGTAGATATCGTGGTGTGGAGGTGGAGAAATCAACGTAATTCCGGGTTCTGAGTTGCGCAGTCGTGCAATCAGCTGGTTAACCTTGTTGCCGGGCAACTGGCCGCCTTCGCCGGGTTTTGCGCCCTGGGCAATCTTGATTTGCAACACCTCGGCATTGACCAGGTAATGCGGGGTCACGCCGAAACGGCCCGACGCGACCTGCTTGATCTTGGAAACCTTATCGGTACCGAAACGTGCGGGATCTTCGCCACCTTCACCCGAGTTGGAACGTCCGCCAAGCTGGTTCATTGCCTGCGCCAGGGTTTCATGCGCTTCGGGCGAGAGCGCGCCAAGCGACATTCCGGCCGAGTCAAAACGGGCCAGGATATTTTTGCTGGGCTCGACCTCGTCGATATCGATCGACTGTTGTGGTTTCAGGTGCATCAGGTCGCGTAGTGCGGTTGGCGGGCGATTGTTGACGATGCTGCTGTATTTTTTCCAGTCGTCGTAACTGCCGCTGTTGACCGCCGCTTGCAGGGTATACACCACGTCGGGGTTGTAGGCGTGATACTCGCCACCGTGGATGTATTTCAACAGACCGCCCTGTTCGATGGTTTTGCGCGGATTCCAGGCGAACTTGTTGAGAGCTTTCTGCTCGGCCTCGAGTTCGTCAAAACCGATACCGTCGATGCGGCAGGTGGTGCCCGGAAAGCACAGGTCGACCACGTCCCGGTGCAGTCCGACAATCTCGAAGAGTTGCGCACCCCGATAGCTGGCGATGGTGGA
This sequence comes from uncultured Gammaproteobacteria bacterium, assembly GCA_945787265.1. GTDB lineage: Bacteria > Pseudomonadota > Gammaproteobacteria. The sequence goes on from CALZHS010000065.1 coordinate 1,692, forward strand.
TATTCCCATCTTGGAGATAATCTTGTAGAGCCCCTTGTTGATGCCTTGGCGATAGTTGGTGCCGGTGTGCGGGCAAACCAGCTCCGGTAGTTCGCCGGTACGGGTCATGCCGACAATACTGGCGTAGGCCATGTAGGGATAAATCGCGGTGGCACCAAATCCGAGTAGCACCGCCATCTGGTGCGGATCGCGCGCGCTGCCGGTTTCAAGCACGATGTTGGTATCGCAGCGGCCACCGGTGTTGCTGAGCCGATGGTGTACCGCACCGGTCGCCAGGGCCGCGTGGACGATGAGTTGATTTCGCGGGATATCCTTGTCGCTGAGCACGACGATAACGATTCCCCTGCGCGAGGCTTTTTCGGCCTTATCCTGGACGTCGATGATCGCCTGTTTGAGTGACTTCTTTTCGGGGTCGTAACCGAGCGAGATGATTTCGTGGGCGTAGCCCTTGTCATGCCAGGCCAGCAGGTCGACAAACTTTTGCTCGGACAGAATCGGCGAGCTTACAATCAGGCGGTCGGCATGCTCCGCGGCTTCGTTGAATAAATTATGTTCACGTCCGAAACAGGTTTCCAGTGACATGACGATTTTTTCGCGCAACGGATCGATTGGTGGATTCGTGACCTGGGCAAATTGCTGGCGGAAGCTGTCGAACAGCGAACGTCGGTGGCTGGATAACACCGGTAGCGGGGTGTCGTCACCCATCGAACCCGTCGCTTCCTGAGAATCCTGGGCCAGCACTTTCAGGATCTGGTCGCGTTCCTCGAAGCTGACCTGGAACAGTTTTTCCAGGCGCGTCAGGGTTTCCCTGGTCATCGCCAGGGCTGAGAAAGGTGAATTAACCGGGTCGGCACTCAGGCGGATGAGCCGGTCGCGTAACCAGATTTCGTAGGGATGGCGATTTTGCAACTGCTTGTCGATATCTTCGGACATCAGCAGTTTGCTGGTCTTGGTGTCGACCGCGATCATTTCACCCGGTTTCAGCCGCCCCTTGGCGATGACGTCTTCCGGCGTGTAGTCCCAGACGCCGATTTCCGACGCCAGCGTGATGTGCCGGTCCCGGGTTTGCACCCAGCGTGCCGGGCGCAAACCGTTGCGATCCATGACGCAACAGGCGTGACGACCGTCAGTCAGCACGATCCCGGCCGGTCCATCCCAGGGTTCCATGTGCATCGACGAAAATTCGTAAAAGGCGTGCAGTGCCGGATCCATGTGATCGACATTCTGCCATGCCGGGGGAATCAGCAGGCGTACCGCGCGGAACAGGTCCATATCGCCGGAGAGCAGGAAGTCGAGCATGTTATCGAGCGAACTCGAATCGGAGCCGGTCATGTTCACGATCGGCCGAATCGCCTCGATGTCCGGCAGCAGCTCGGACTTGAACTTGTAGGCGCGCGCGTTCGCCCAGTTGCGGTTGCCCTGGATCGTGTTGATTTCGCCATTGTGGGCGAGGTAGCGAAAAGGCTGTGCAAGCTTCCATTGCGGCCAGGTATTGGTCGAGAAGCGTTGATGGAAAACGCAGATCGCCGATTCGAGTGCGGGGTCGCTCAAATCCGGGTAAAAAATCGGCAGGTTTTCAGGCGTGATCAGACCCTTGTAGGACAGCACATCGTTGGACATGCTCGAGATATAATAGTATTTCTCGATGCGACGGTTATCCTGGGCTTCAAAAGCTTTACCAGCGGCTCTGCGCGCCAGGTAAAGCGAGCGATTGAATTCGGCACGCGATAGTTCGTCGGGCGCATTAACATAGACGTGGTAAATCGCGGGCAGCGAATTCAGCGCTTCCTCCCCACAGGCTGATTTATCGATTGGCATTTCCCGCCAGCCTGCGACCTCGAGCCCCTGGTCGGCGATTTTTTCGGAAATGACGGTCTGGGAGATTTCGGTCTCATCGCCAAAAGGAGAGATAAAGACCAGCCCCACCGCGTAACGCCGTGCACAGTGAATTCCGAGTTCGGCAGCTTTGGCCCGCAGGAAAGCATCCGGCTTCTTTAACAGCAAACCACATCCGTCACCCGATTTACCATCGGCCGCCACGGCGCCTCGATGCGTCAGGCGCCCGAGAGCTTCGATCGAAGTCTTGACCAGCCAATGGCTGGGTTTGTCGTCGATATTAGCGATAAGCCCGAAGCCGCAGCTGTCTTTTTCGAAGCTGGGGTCGTAGAGACCTGTCAGTTCCTGGTTCTTGCTCATATTTCCAATTCGATAATTATGCCGGGACACCACCGCAGCCCGCTGACCGATGGGCCAGCGTGAAGCGGAATTTTCACGCGGCCAAAAGGCTAAGTAGTATACCCGCGAGTTTCGGATATTTGAAATCAGGGATGCTGCGTAAACCGGAATTGCACCGGATTGGTGCGCCAGTTCAGGGGGCTAGCGTTTGCAGCAGCTTGTCGTGGTTATAGTCAGCGGTAACGAAGGCATCACCAATCGCGCGCAATAAAACCAGGTTGATCTTGCCATCAACCGCCTTCTTGTCGATCGACATGGTCTCGAGATATTGCCCGGTCGAGATGTCTTCGGGCGGCCTCACCGGTAAACCTGCCTGCTGTAGCAACGCGACGGTGCGCTGTCGGACATCCTCGTCGATCCATCCTTCGCGAATCGATAAGTCGATGGCCATGACCATGCCGGCCGCCACGGCCTCGCCATGCAGCCAGTTGCCGTACCCTTTCACGGTTTCGATCGCATGCCCGAAGCTGTGGCCTAGATTCAGGATCGCGCGCAGTCCGGCCTCGCGTTCGTCCTGTTCAACTACCTTCGCCTTGTCCTGGCAAGAGACCATGACCGCTTGTGCAAGTAAATCCTGATCCAGCTTCAGCAGGTCCGCCATGTTGTCCTCGAGCCATTTGAAAAATTCGGCATCGCAGATCAAACCATACTTGATCACTTCTGCGAGGCCGGCGCTCAACTCCCTCGCAGGCAGGGTATTCAGGGTATTGATATCGGCGATCACGCACTGCGGCTGAAAGAAGGCACCGATCATGTTTTTGCCGAGCGGATGATTAACGCCGGTTTTGCCGCCGACGGATGAATCCACCTGCGACAGCAATGTCGTCGGGACCTGGATAAAATTTACACCCCGCTGATAAATGCTCGCTGCAAACCCGGCAATATCACCAATGACACCGCCACCCAGCGCGATGAGCGTGGTGCGTCGATCATGTCGCCGGGTGAGCAGTAAATCGATAATGGATTCTACCGATGCCATCGTCTTGTATTGCTCACCGTCCTTGAGAATGATTTCGTCGCGCCGAATTTCTGCGTTATCAAGGACCTGCTGAACAGCGTCGAGGTAAAGCGGGGCGACGGTAGAATTGGATACGATTAACGCCGAGCGGCCGTGGATGTGCTGCTTGATAATTTCACCCGAACCCAGCAGCTCGGTGCCGATATAAATCGGGTAACTGCGATCGCCAAGGTCTACCTCAAGCCTGTGGTTGATGTGCATGCTTATTTCAAACTGTCGGGCAACTGGTTAATGATATCAGCTGCGAGACGCCGCGCCATACGCTTGTCGGTTTTCACCGCCAGATCTGCCAGATCAAGATAAATCGGTCGTCGCTCCGCAAATAGCGATTCAAGTCGCTCGCGCGGATTCTCGGTCTGCAGCAATGGCCTTTTCTTATCACGCCGCAGGCGTTGCAACTGCTGATTCACCGTCGTGTCGAGAAACACGATGTACCCTTTTTGCTTCAGCAGTTGCCTGTTTTCGCTGCGCAATACGGAACCACCGCCGGTTGCGATAACGCGATTGTTCTCGCTCAGCAGCTCGCGCAGCGCGTTGGATTCACGGTCACGAAATCCCTGTTCGCCCTCGATGTCGAAGATTCTTGCGATATCAACGCCGGTGCGTTCCTCGATAAAGTGATCGCTGTCCTGGAATTCGCGGTGTAGCCGGCGGGCAATGATGCTGCCAATCGTCGATTTGCCGGAGCCCATGGGGCCGACCAGGATGATGTTGCGGTGGTTCATGCAGCTATGATACCCCAAACAAAAAAAAGGCAGCCACCCGGGCTGCCTTTTAGTCGCCTTATTTTATGGCTTAACGGATATCGAGGTTTCCGCCCTGCAGGATTTTCGGCGTGACGAAAATCAGTAGCTCGGTGCGGTCATCATCTTCAATCGTCGACTTGAACAGGTTTCCGATGAATGGCAGATCGCTGAAGAATGGTACCCGGGTCACCTGGTTTGTTTTTTCGGTTTCATAAATGCCGCCGAGAACCACGGTTTGACCATTGTCGACGAGTAATTGCGATTGCACTTCACGTGTATCGATACTCGGTGCGGACAATCCGGCACCAAAGGCTACGGTTTCACCGACGTTATCCTTGTGTACGTCAAGATCCATGATCACGCGGTCGTCCGGGGTGATTTGTGGTGTAACCTCGAGCGAGAGTACGGCTTTTCTGAACTTCAGGGTCGCGTCGCCGTCGTCGAGTTCGAGATACGGAATCTCCACACCCTGCTCGATTCTGGCGGTATGTGAATCGGCGGTGATGACGCGTGGGCTTGAGACGACTTCGCCACGGCCTTCAATCTGGGCGGCGGAAAGTTCCAGTTCAAGCAGGGTTCCAAGCGGCAGCTTGGCCAGCGCCAGTGCGAAGCTACCCGCCGGGTTCTGTACCGGCAGATTAACATTCAGTCCATCAAATGCGTTGAACGTAGTGTCGTTCACCAGGTTTGTCACACCGCTAAGGTTGCCTGAAGTAACGGCGGTATCGCCCGGTGACTGGAAGTCTCCCTGGCTATCGTTGCTAATACCAAAGCGTACACCCAGTTCCTTGCTGAAATCATCGTTGGCGATAACTACCCGCGATTCGATTAGTACCTGGCGCACCGGAATGTCCAGCTCGGCAAGCAGTATGCGAACATTCGCCAGGCTGGAGTTGGTGTCCTTGACCAGCAGGGTATTGGTGCGCTCGTCGACACTGACTGAACCGCGCGGTGACAGGATCGCGTTATCTTTCAATTTCAGAAGATCAGCCATGTCGGCCGCCTTGGCGTAATTGACCTTGATAAATTCAGTACGCAGGCGCTCGAGTTCTTCCACCTGTTTGCGAGACTCGAGCTCGAGTTTTTCACGGGCCGCTATTTCGTCAGTCGGTGCGATCAGGATTACGTTACCGGCCTTGCGTTGATCCAGGCCCTTGGTCTTGAGAATGATATCCATCGCCTGGTCCCAGGGGACATTTTTCAAGCGCAGGGTCAGGTTGCCTTCGACCGAGTCTGAAACCACCAGGTTGAGGCCGGTGAAATCGGCAAGTAACTGCAACACGGAACGTACTTCGATATCCTGGAAGTTAAGCGACAGGCGCTCGCCGGTAAAGCCGAATTTTTCTTTCTTCTTCTTTTCCTCTTCTTCCTTCGATATCGGTGCAACCTCTACCGTGTAGACGCGATCGGTCTGGTAGGCGAGGTGCTCGAAATCACCGAGTGACGAGATGGCCAGCCGAATATTGGCACCTTCCTGAATCGCGTCGATGTAGCTGATCGGTGTCGCAAAGTCACTGACGTCCATGCGACGCTGCAATTCATCGGGTAACTGGGAGCCGATCATCTCGACGTAGATAACATTATTTTCACGCCAGACATCGGTGCTGATAGAGGTAGACGTGAGATCGATAATGACGCGTCCTTCTCCATTTGGACCGCGTTTGAAATCAACATTGGTGACGCCCTTGGCGACGGCTGTAACCGCCGGCCTGGTTTCGGTGATGCTGGTGGATCCGCTGGCAGCAGGTTGGGAAGCAGATGCGGGTACAATGGCTTGATCTCCGCCGGCGAGGGTCAGGGTTACCTGGTTGCCGCTGACACTGGTGGCGTAATCAGCCTTCTGGGAGAGGTTGAGCACAACCCGGGTACGATTTTTAGAAGCAGCGGTTATTATGCTCTGCATCGAACCGATGCCTACCTGCATGCTGCGCTGCTCTAGCTTGTTTTCGGTTTCGCTAAAATCGAGCGCGATGCGAGCGGGCTGGTCAATCGTGAAAGCGCGCGGCGCAACGGCGGTATCGTCGAAGGTAAACACCACCTGGACCGTGTTGCCCGTCATTACCGAGTAATCGAGACGAGACCGATCAAGGCCCGCGCCGAAGCGTCGCCAAATGCCACCAGGAGGAGTCCTGTCAACGAGGCCTTTAGTAATCTTGTTATATTCATTTTACTACTCACACTTTTCATGGTGTTTCCTCTCGTTACTCAATCAGCGCGACCGCCGATGAGCGCTCGATATAGTTTCCCAGTCCGTCTGGGACAATTTCTGTCAATTCAATAATCTGGTCGGTAACCGAAATAATTCGGCCGTGGTTCTGTCCCATGTAGTTACCCTCGATCACTCGATGAATCGTATTATCGGGTGCAAATATAAGGCCCCACTTGATGCCGTCTTTATCGTCGATAGTACCCTTCAGGCGCAGCGTATCGAGCGGGAAGTCCTCAAGCGGTTCTCTCACTCGATCCGAGTCGGGTCGAAGCCCTGAGGCGAGTTCGTTAATTTCTTCAGGATTTTGGTCGGGACGCCTGAAATCGACCAGCTTGAAAGGGTCACGTAAATCGTGCGAGGTATACTCGAAATTCTGGTACGGTTGAAACTCCGGGATCGGCTCGATACGTCCGGGTGGACGCGACCTGATTTCCTGCACGAATTGCTGCAGGTCTCCAAGACCGGCGCCGCAGCCTGAAAGCAGCGTGGCAAGAATACCCAGAAGAATAAATTTTGGGGAGGCTTTTAAGCGTGCTGTCATTGCTCATCCTCCTGAAGGTAGCGATAGGTCTTGGCAGTTGCTGCCATTTTCAGCTTACCACTCAGATCTTCCTTATCGAACGGCTGCAGTTTCATATCGCTGATGGTAACAATACGGGGCAACGCCGCGATGCCGCTGATAAAAGTGGCAAGCTGGTGATAAGAACCCGAGACTTCGAGAGAAATCGGCAATTCGGCGTAAAAACCTTTCTTTTCTTCTGCGCTGGGCTTGAACTTTTTTATCTCGAGACCCGCGGCAAGACCGGTTTGCGACACGTCAACCAGCAGG
>CALZHS010000066.1 GCA_945787265.1 uncultured Gammaproteobacteria bacterium
CGCATCGGCTGGCGCCGACGGCGTCATCCGCCTTTGGGATCTCGACAGCCGCCAGTCGACCCGGCTTGGAGAGATCGACGACGTCGTCATGTGCATTTGCTTCAGCCCGAGCGGCGCCACGCTGGCCTCGGCAAACGGCGACGGCACGGTGCGCCTGTGGGACGTCGGGCGTGGGATTCCGATCGGCGAGCCGCTGGCCAGACGTACCCTCGCCTTCAAGGTGATCGAGTTTACCCCGGATGGGCAGGGACTGGTGGCCGGCTATAACGACGGCACTATCTACGGCTGGGCGCTGCCGTCGCGCGAGCCGCTATTCGAGCCGATTCGCGACGCTGACACGAGTCACCTGTTGAAACTGGTTTTCAGTCCCGATGGCAGCCGCATAGCGGCCACCAGTACAGACGGCAAGGCGATCGTGCTCGATTATCCCGACGGACGCTTCCTCGGACCGGTCTTCGGCCCGGGCGAACGCATCGGCGCAGTCGAATTCGCGGCGGACGGCATTACCCTGATCGGCGGCGGCGCCGACGGGTCGGTGCACCTGTGGGACGTCGATCGGCGCCAACTGCTGAGGACGACACCGAGCGGACATAGCCGGGCTATCATCGACGCCGGACTAAGCCATGACGGGCGTTTGCTGGCGACCCTCGGGCAAGACCAGCTGGTTCGTATGTGGCGTCTCGACAAAGGCTACCCGGCGGCAGCGGTGCGCGAGGTTACCGGCCCAAAAGCCAGGGGCCTAGCCCTGAGCAGTGATGGCCGCCTGCTGGCGGCGGGTGACAGTATCGGCGTCGTGCACGTATGGGAGCCCGGGCGCGAATATAGCACCCGCCTGCTCGGCGGACACGAGCACGAGGTGTGGGCACTGGCGTTCTCGCCCAATGCCTCGCTGATGGCGTCGGCCGACCGCGGCGGTCAGCTGCGCTTGTGGGACGCGGCCACGGGTGCGCTGCGCTGGTCGGTCGCGGCCGACCCGGATGCAATCTGGTCGGTCGATTTCACGCCCGACGGCCGCGAGCTCGTCACTGCGAGCGATACCCGGGTCGCGGTGTGGGCGGTCGAGAACGGGGCAGCGGTGCGGGTACTGCCGTACGACGGCGGGCCGATCACGCGCGCCAGGCTGTCGCCGGACGGCGGCATGATCGCGGTGACCTCGACGGACGGCAACGTCAGGCTGTTCGACACGGCGCAGAACACCCTGGTCAAGAAGATCGAGGCAGACGATAACGTGCTGTGGAGCGCTACCTTCAGCGCGGACGGCCGACAGCTGGCGACGGCATCGAGCGACGAGGTCGTCGCGTTGTGGGATATCGCTACGGGCAAGCAGCTGGCGGCGTTTGCCGGTCACTCGGGCGGGGCGACCGACGTCGCCTGGCTCGGCGACGGCGTCACCCTGGCGGCCGTCGACCGCAGCGGTAACCTGCACCTGTGGGATGTCACCAGCGGTCGTCGCCTGTCCAATCCGTGGCCGGCGCACGCGGGCGCCAGCTGGCGCATCGCGCTGCACCCCGACGGGCGGCAGTTCGGTACGTCCGGTGACGACGGGCAGGTGAAGCTGTGGAACGAGCTCAGCGTAGCACGGGCCTGCGAAATTGGCGGATACGCGTTCGACGAGACGCGGCGCCGGCAATACCTCGGCGAAACCGAACCTTCGGTAGCTTGCCCTCAGCAGTGAGTCGCAGCGGGTTTGGCCGTGCGCGCAATGCCCGTATTTTGGTTCAGGTAAGCGCCGTTCCGATCAGGACTCTTGATCCATGGCAGCCGAGGCCGGCTGTCCAAAGCTTACCTCGTAGCGAATGATTTCCGCTTCCGGCGCGGTTGCGGGAACCCCGGGAGAGATGGTGCCGGACCCCGTTAACAGCACGGTTTCACGCTTTAACAGGAACTCGTAACCGTCTTGCGTCGAGACGAAGCTGCCCGACGTACTTTGATCGCTGAGCTGCACCTTACCGCGCCGCACCTGTATATTGGCGTGCTTGCGCGATATCCAGGGGTGCTCGATGACGATATCGTTATCGGAAGCGCGGCCGATCGACAGGGTCTTCCTTTCAGGACAGGCAAAAGCCTGGTCCGCATAAAGCAGCGTTACCGTAACCGCGGGCGCCGGTCGGCTTACTTTGCGCGCATCGGTAACGACCGGCGACTTGCCGACTACGGTGCGCAACTGCGTGCCCTGTTCGAGCAGGGCAAAGATCCCGGTCGCTGCATCCTTGCCCTTGAAGGTGATGGTGTCGAGCGGGTGCATGCAGCGTCGGTCGGCTTCCGGCAGTCGTTCGACGAAGCTGTCGCTGGCCAGCAGTTCGCCCGGTTTTGCCATCGAGCTGAGGCGGGCCGCGGTATTTACGCTGTCACCGAAGATGTCGTCGCGCGCCTGGATGACGTTACCGAAGGTCGCCCCGACGTGAATGGCAAGCGATGACTGGTCGGTCATTTTCAGCGCCAGCATGGCGCGTGAGGCTACCAGCGCGGCGACGGGATCGGCAAAGATGGCGAGCACGTCATCACCCTTGGAGCGGATGAAGGTGCCGCCTTCGCGCTCGACGATGGCCATCAGGTTGTCGAGACAGACGCCGACCTGGCGCAGCGCATCGGCATCGCCGACATCGTCGTACAATGCGCTGCTGCCGCTGATGTCTGCCATCAAAATGGCTACTTCGAGAGTCTTATCCGACATTGCCAACCAGGGAGTCTGGATTGTTAATTAGTCTACCTCTTAAACACTTTAACCAGTTGGACTTATGGCAGGGATGAACAGTTATAATAGGCGGCCTGGAATATCAGGAAAAAGTTATGCGAAATCCCCAGCTTCCGGGCCGCTCGGTCGTTATGTCAACCGAAGTCATGGCCGCGACCAGCCAGCCGATGGCGACCGAAACCGCGCTGCAGGTCCTGCGCGATGGCGGTAATGCCCTCGATGCGGCAATCGCGGCAAGCGCCGTACTTTCGGTGGTCGAATCCTATTCGTCCGGCATCGGCGGTGATTGCTTCATCCTCTACCACGAGGCGGAAACCGGCAAACTGCACGCGCTTAACGGCAGTGGCCGCGCCCCGGCAGCCGCCACCGCCGCAACCATTCGGGCCAGGGGTTTCGATACGATGCCAGTACAGGGAATCCTATCGGTCACCGTGCCCGGTGCCATCGATGCCTGGTACCAGGCCAACCAGAAACTCGGCAGGCTTGATTTTGCAGACCTGCTGCAGCCCGCGATCCACTATGCCGAACAGGGTTACGCGGTAACACCGGTCATCGCCCACGGCTGGAAAAGCGACAACCACCCCTGGGGAAGCAACGAGGCGTTGCTCGCCGCGACACCTGAAGCCAGCGCAGCCTACCTGGTTGACGGCAAGGCCCCCGCCGCCGGCACGATTCATCGGCAACCCGACCTCGGGCGCAGCTTGCGCACCATCGCCAGCCAGGGTCGGGATGGTTTTTACCAGGGTGAAATTGCCGCCGAGATCGTGCGCTTCAGCGATGCACATGAAGGCCTGTTCAGCCTCGACGATTTTGCCAATCACGAATCTGAATGGGTCGAGCCGATCAGTAGCAGCTACCGCGGCTACGACGTGTTCGAAATCCCGCCCAACGGCCAGGGCATCACGACGCTGATGGCGCTTAACATACTCGCTCAAACCGACGTCTCGAAACTGCCACACCTGGGTGCCGATCATGTCCAGTTGTTGAGCGAGGCGTTTGCTCTGGCCATGGCCGAGCGCGATCGTTTTATCGGGGACCCTGCATTTAACGAGCTGCCGGTTGCCCAGTTACTGTCGAATGAATTCGCACAAACTCAGTATGCACGCATCAATATGAGCAAGGCACTCTCGCACCCGGTCGAATCGGCGCTACCGACTCACCGCGATACGGTTTACCTCAGCGTGGTCGACAAGGATCGCAACGCCTGCTCGTTCATCAACAGCGTGTTTTCCTCGTGGGGCAGCGGCCTCGTGGCCGGCTCGACCGGCATTAACCTGCAAAACCGGGGCTCTGCATTTAGTCTCGAGGAAGGCCATTTCAACCAGATCGAGCCGGGTAAGCGGCCCCTGCATACCATCATCCCCGCCATGGTCTACCGCGACGGGAAACCGGTGCTCTGCTTCGGCGTCATGGGTGGCCAGTACCAGGCGATGGGGCAAACCTATGTCCTGTCCAACTGGATCGACTACGGCATGGATATCCAGCAGGCACTGGATGCGGCGCGCTTCCTCCTCTACGGCGGAGTACTGGAAGTTGAAACCGGCGTGCCCGAGGACACTCGAGCCGAGCTTTCGGCACGCGGGCACTACGTGGTTCAGGCCGAGTCGCCCTGGGGCGGTGGCCAGGCCATCGTTATCGACTGGGAAAACGGCGTACTGCACGGTGGCTCCGAACCGCGCAAGGACGGTCACGCCGCGGGTTACTGAAAATATGTATGGCCAGCCATCCTCCAATGGACTCATCGAGTCGTGTTTTTAATCCGAGGTTTTGTAGGCCAGTCCAGCTTGCTTGGCACGATACATGTTTTGATCAGCCGCGTTCAATAACGCTTGCTCACTGTTGCCGTCTCGCGGGTATTGCGCGCCACCGATGTTGACACCTACCACTCCCGACAGCTCTCCCACATGAAATGGACGTTTAATGCTGTTGGCAACGGCCATCGCTCGTTGTTCAAGTATTCCGGCATCGACCATACCGTCGAGAAACAATACGAACTCGTCGCCGCCAATGCGCACGGCCAGATCCTGTGACCTGATTAAAGCCTGAAGCCGTTTAGCAACAATTTGAAGTACCCTGTCACCCACCTCGTGCCCATGCTGGTCATTGATCGGTTTGAATTTTTCGAGATCCAGATACAGCAGGCTGAATTGACTATTTTTTTCTATCGCCGCTTCCAGAGCATGCGACAGTTGCACACGATTTCCAAGACCCGTCAGGACATCGGTCTCGGCCATAAAAGTAATCTCGGTGATCTCCGACTGCAATTCACCGATATCGCGCATGACCGCAATCGAATAGCGTTCATTATCGAGATCCATATTCGCTATCGATATCGACAGCGGAATTTCATTACCCGATTTATCGAGCCCGTAGACACATGGTCGGTCGCCCATCGCCATCGCATGGCCGTGCTCCCAAAACCGCTTCATATGTGACTGGTGTTCGCTGCGATGGGATTTCGGAATCAGGCAATCCAGCGGTTGCTGGACGAGTTCACCGGGACTATATCCCAGCAGCCCTTCAATCGAAGTATTTGCGAATACAATCTGCCCTGCTGCATCAACGATAACAATCGCATCCGGGAGCAGGTTCAGAAGATCATCCAGGGCAAGAAGGTTTTTTTTCATGGCACTATTATCTGAAAAGATCGGCCATCGTCGCGATCACTGGCGGATCAGTTGAGTACCTGGTAGCCGCGCGCGCGCAGACAGTTTTTCACAACCCTGGCGCGCTCCAGTTCGGTTTTACCCAGACCTTTGGCGCCTCCCCCGACGAAGCCGGCGGCGGCCGATTTCTTGGCCGTGTCGCTGTCACCAAAAATAGCCCCGATCAAACCCAGAACAACCGCGCCCGTGACTGCCTCGTTGCCGGCTTTTTGTTCCACCTGCAGCGCAACTTGTTCGCATTTTGCCCGATCCTCTTCAAACTGGGCCATATCGACACCTTCCGGATCGATGACTGGCTTGTTGGGATCGGCGGCGCATCCAGCGACCAGCAGCGTACCGAACAGTACAATGCCATAAAAACGGTATTTCAATAATTTATCCAACCCGATCGTGCTCATTCGAAACCCCAGGCGTCTGTTTTTACCAGAGCAGGCATCGAAAGAGTAACGGACGAGGTAGGTACCTGGTTAGCTGGAGCTTTCACGAGCCTGTCACCTGTTTGATTTCAGTTATTCGATTGAAGACCAGAAATAGCCCTGCCTGGGCTATCTCGTATTAACGCTGTCTGCCCGAATGATAAAGAAAATTGTCCTGACCGTCATTCATTTATGGGTAATTACGCGCCTGGTCCCCCTTACATAATCAGCAGGGGCCCCGATCGATAGCCAGGCCAGTCGGATTTGCCGGAACCTGCCTAGTCCCCGTGCGCCGCCTTGAATTCGCGACGGCGCGCGTGCAGTACCGGCTCGGTATAGCCATTGGCTACTTCGCGTCCCTTGAACACCAGATCGAGCGCGGCCTGGAATGCGATGCTGTTGTCGAAATCCGGAGCCATGTCGCGATACATTGGGTCGCCCGCATTCTGTCGATCCACTACTTCGGCCATTTTTTCGAACACGCTACGCACCTGGTCCGCGTCAGTAATGCCGTGATGCAGCCAGTTGGCAATATGCTGGCTCGAAATACGCAGGGTTGCGCGATCCTCCATCAGGTCGATATCGCTGATGTCGGGCACCTTGGAACAACCAACACCCTGGTCGATCCAGCGTACGACGTAGCCCAAAATTCCCTGGGCATTGTTTTCGAGTTCCCTGATCAGTTCGCTTTGCTTGATCTTGCGCTGACCCAGCAGCGGAATGGTTAAAATGTCATCCAGGCGGGCGCGCGTGCACTGCGCCAGGTGCAGCTGGCGCGCGCTCACGTCGACGTAGTGGTAATGCATCGCGTGCAGGCAGGCCGCCACCGCGGAAGGTACCCAGGCGGTATTGGCACCGGCGCGCGGGTGCGCAATTTTCTGCTCCATCATCGCCGCCATTTCGTCGGGCGCGGCCCACATGCCCTTGCCGATCTGGGCGTGACCTGGCAGTCCGGCTTCGAGCCCGACATCGACATTCCAGTCTTCGTAGGCAAGCAACCACTTGGAAGTCTTGATTTCGTTCTTCGGAATCATCGCACCCGCTTCCATGCTGGTATGAATTTCGTCACCGGTGCGATCGAGGAAACCCGTATTGATAAATATGACGCGTTCCCGCGCCACGTGAATGCATTCCTTGAGATTGACCGTGGTGCGACGCTCTTCATCCATGATGCCAATTTTCAGCGTATTGGGCTCGAGTCCCAGTGCCTTTTCGACCATCACAAACAACTTGATTGCGGCCTCGACTTCTTCGGGCCCGTGGATTTTGGGTTTGACGATATTGACACTGCCCGCTCGACTGTTTTTAAACGGCCCGGTGCCGAGCAGGTCATGTTTGGCCGCGAGCACGGTAACCATGGCATCGAGAAAAGTTTCCGGGATCTCCTCACCATTAACGGTTACCGCATCGGTATACATGTGCGTACCGACATTGCGCACCAGCATCAGGCTGCGTCCCGGCAGGGTGAAAGCGGATCCGTCCGGGGCGATGAATTCAGGATCGGGATTCAGGCTGCGATCGATGGTTTCCTTGCCGCGCGTCACCCTGGCGGATAAATCACCTTTCATCAGGCCGAACCAGTTGCGATAAACCCTGACCTTGTCTTCGGCATCGACCGCCGATACCGAATCCTCGCAATCCATGATGGTCGTGACCGCGGATTCGATATTGATATCGTAGATATTGGCAAGATCGCCCTGACCGATGAAATAACCCTCGCCGATCAGCAGCTCGATATGCAGGTTATTGTGACGCAACAGCACCGCGCTCGGCTGCTCGGGATCGCCGCGGTAACCGACAAAACATTCGCGCCAACCGAGCTCGGTTTCGCTGCCGTCACCTGTCACCACGACCAGTTTTCCAGACACGACCTTGTAGCGCACGGCGTACGCATGGCTGCCGGTCGCCAGCGGCACCGCCTGGTCGAGAAAATCGCGCGCGTAACGAATTACCTGTTGACCCCTGACCGGGTTGTAGCGGGCGGTCTTTTTACAGCCCTCGACCTCGAGAATGATATCGGTACCGTAGAGCGCATCGTACAGGCTGTACCAGCGGGCGTTGGCGGCGTTAAGCGCGTAACGCGCGTTATCGACCGGCACCACCAGCTGCGGGCCGGCGATCACGGCAATCTCGTCGTCGACATTTTCGGTGGTTACTTTAAACGCATCGGGCTCGGGCACCAGGTAACCGATCTGCTGCAGGAAAGCCCGGTACTGGTCGAGCTGAACGGGCGCGGGATTGGCCTTATGCCAGTCATCGATCCGGGTTTGCAAATCATCACGCTGTTGCAGCAAATCTGCATTTTGCGCACCCAGTTCAGCCACTATGTCAGCCAGTGATTGCCAGAATGACGGGGCTTCAACCCCGGTGCCGGCCGAGATTTCATCCACCAGGTCGTACAGTCCGCGGTCAACGCTGAGACCACTGATATCCACGCGATCGCTCATAGAAATGTACCGAGTTCTCGTTTAAAAAAAACCGCCCGCAGGCGCCAAACCATCGAGTATATATGGCTGTCGGGACAAAACTAGGGCCTGATCGGCAATATTGGAAATTTGTATAGGTAAACTTGACCGGGCCCGATTGCCGATTAGCACCCGTAGCCCGATTTAGGATAAAATTCAAGCGTCTGCCAGCAGACACAAACCTTACAGTAATTCAGGAAACCCGATGAAAGCGATTACGCTAAGCGAGTTTGGCGGCCCCGAAATGATGCATTTGAGCGAGGTCGAAACGCCCGTACCCGCCGCAGACCAGGTACTGATCAAGGTGATGAACTCGTCGGTTAACCGCCCTGATGTCATTCAACGCCAGGGTAACTATCCCCCTCCGCCCGGAGATTCCGAGATTCTGGGACTCGAAGTGGCCGGGGTGATTGAGTCGAGTGGCGAAAACACTTCCCGCTTCAAACCGGGCGAACGCGTGGTGGCACTGGTCGGCGGCGGTGGTTATGCCGAGTACGCGCTGGCGCGCGAGGATCACTGCATGTCGATACCGGAATCGGTCAGCTTCGAGCAGGCCGCCTGCATCTGTGAAACCTATATCACCGCCTACCTGAACCTGTTCATGCTCGGCGAGCTTGAGGGCAAGCAATCCGTGTTGATACATGGCGGTGGCGGCGGTGTTGCGACAGCCGCCATACAGTTGTGTAAAGCGTTATCGCCTGAAACCAGGATTTTCGTTACCGCCTCGACTGCAAAGCTGGAGCGCGTCGCGGCACAGGGCGCCGACCATGTCATCGATTACCGCGAACAGTCGTTTGCGGAGGAAATCAAGCGCCTCACCGAGGGACGCGGGGTCGACGTTATTCTGGATCACATCGGGGCAAAGTACCTGGAACCCAATATGAAATCCCTCGCGCTTGCCGGCACCCTGATGCTGATCGGCGTCATGGGCGGTATCAAGGCCGAGCTGAACCTGGCCACGATGATGGTCAAGCGCCAACGCATTATCGGTTCGGTACTGCGTTCGCGCCCAATCGCAGAGAAAGCTTCGATCATCGCGCGCTTCGAGGAAACGGTGATGCCGCTATTCGCCGCGGCTAAGATCGCACCCGAGATCAGTGCAACCTTCCCGCTTAAGGATGCCGCCGAGGCGCATAAACTGATGGAACAGGGCGGACATTTCGGCAAGATTATCCTGGAAATGGAGCACGCCTGACGTCGGACCGCCGCTTACGCGGCGATGGATGTAGCGATTGTGCGATCGATGCGTTCGGGTTCAGGCCGCTTCTAGCCTGATCGCGCAGTACTTGAACTCGGGGATCTTGCCGAACGGATCGAGCGCTTCGTTGGTGAGCAGGTTCGCGGCCGCCTCGTGGTAACAGAACGGAATAAACACCTGGCCCTGCTTCAGCGCGGCATCGGGTCGCGCAAAGGCCCGCAGTTCGCCGCGTCTCGACCGGGCGACAATTTCGGCACCGGCTTCCACGCCCATCGCCTCCAGGTCCCGCTGGTTCACGTAGACTACCGGCACCGGTTCGATTGCATCGAGCACCTGCGCACGGCGGGTCATCGAGCCGGTATGCCAGTGTTCGAGCTGGCGACCGGTAATCAATACCAGCGGGTATTCCTCGTCGGGTTGTTCATCGGCCGGAATCGATTTAGCCGCGACCAGCCTGGCCTTGCCGTTCGCGGTCGGGAAACTTTCTTCGAAAACAACGCTTTGCCCGGGATCATTTTCATCCGCGCAGGGATAAGTTACCGACGAATCCCGGTTCAGCCGGTCCCAGGTGATGCCGGTAATGCTCGGCATCGCGCCACGCATTTCGTCATAAACTTCCGAGACATGACTGTAATTCCAGTCGAGTCCGATGCCTTTGCCGATGTCTCGAATAATCCATAAATCCTGGCGCGCCTCGCCGGGTAACGGCACGGCCGCCCGGCCAAGCTGCACGCGACGATCGGTATTGGATACGGTGCCATCTTTTTCGGCCCAGCCGGAGGCGGGCAGCACCACGTCCGCGAACGCCGCCGTTTCAGTCAGGAACATATACTGTACCACCAGTTGATCGAGCGCTGCCAGTGCGGCCCTCGCGTGATTCAGGTTGGGGTCGGACATCGCCGGGTGTACGCCCATGATGTCCGGAAACATCATCGGTATCAGGCCGGCATCGGAAGCGCCCTGGACATTATTCTGGCCCCGCAACGGGTGCAGACCGGTACCCGGACGACCCACCTGGCCGGTAACCATCGACAGCGCGATCAGGCAGCGCGAATTGTCGGTACCGTGAATATGCTGCGAAATACCCATACCCCAGAAAATCATCGACGCTTTCGAGGTCGCGAACAATCGCGCCACTTCGCGCACGGTCTCGGCATCGATACCGGTCACCGGCGCCATTTTTTCGGGGCTGAAGTTGGCCACGTTTGCTTTCAGGTCGTCGTAGTCGGTGGTGCGTTGCGCGATGAACTTATCGTCGGTCAGGCCTTCATCGATGATCACGTGCAGAATCGAGTTCAGCAGGGACACGTCGGTAGAAGCATTGAATTGCAGGAAGTGCGTAGCGTGTCGGGCCATATCGGTCTTGCGCGGATCGAGCAAGATCAGTTTCTTGCCTTCCCTGATCGCGTTTTTCATGAAGGTTGCCGCAACCGGGTGATTGGTGGTCGGATTGGAGCCGATGACGAGAAAAACCTCGGCATGCTTGACGTCTTCGACCTGGTTCGAAACCGCACCGGAACCGATGCCCTCGAGCAGTGCCGCCACGCTCGAGGCGTGACACAAACGCGTGCAGTGATCGACATTGTTGGTACCGAAACCGACGCGCACCAGTTTCTGGAACAGGTAGGCTTCTTCGTTCGAGCCCTTGGCCGATCCGAAACCGGCCAGCCCGGCGCCACCGAGCTGATCCTTGATTTGCTTTAAACCGCCCGTCGCAAGCTGCATGGCCTCGTCCCAGCTCGCTTCACGAAACATCTTCGACGGATCAGATGGATCGAAATGCTCGTTCAAACCCTTGGCAACGCCCTCCTTGCGAATTAAGGGCTTGAGTAAACGTTGCGGATGATTGACGTAGTCAAAACCGTAACGCCCCTTGACACACAGACGGCTGAAATTGGCGGGTCCATCACGTCCCTCGACGCGCACAATCTCGTCGTCTTTTACGTGGTATGTCAGCAGGCAACCAACACCGCAGTAAGGGCAAACCGAGTCGACTTTACGGTCAGCCTCGACCAGGTGTGCACCGTTCGCATTGCTGAGCGCACCGGTCGGACAGGCCGCGACGCATTCGCCACAGGCAACACAGGACGATTCACCCATCGGATCACCGATATCGAACACGATTTCGGCGTGATGTCCGCGACGAGCGAGCCCGATAACATCGTTAACCTGCGTTTCGCGACAGGCGCGCAGGCAGCGCGTGCACTGGATGCACGCATCCAGGTTGACTGCGATCGCCGGGTGCGACAGGTCCGCAGCTGGTTGATGGCGCGGTTTGAATCTCGGATTCCTGACCTCGAGCTTATCGGCCCAGTATGTCAGTTCGTTTTCGAGCGCATACGACCGCTCGGGCATATCGGAAAGCAGCAGTTCGAGTACCAGCTTCTGTGACTTTTGCGCGCGTTCGTTTTCTGAATTGACCACCATCCCCGGGGTCGGATTGCGGCAACAGCTAGGCGCGAGCACGCGCTCGCCATCGATTTCGACCATGCAGGCGCGGCAGTTACCATCGGCGCGCAATCCATCGGTGTAACAAAGATGGGGAATCTCGGTGCCGGTGCGCTGTGCCGCCTGCAGTATGGTTTCACCCGGCAGGGCTTCGACCGGAGAGCCGTTCAACGTAAATTCGATGGTTTCGAAGATGGAATCAGGATTCGCGGCCATTACTGTTTCTCCTCTATTCCAAGTTCATGCGGAAAGTACTTGATAACGCACTGAATCGGGTTCGGCGCCGCCTGCCCAAGCCCACAGATCGACGCGTCGGCCATGACCGCACACAGATCGTTCAATTGTTCGATATCCCAGTTCTCCTGTTCCATCAGGGAAACCGCCTTCTCGGTACCGACACGACAGGGCGTGCATTGGCCGCAAGATTCGTGCGCGAAAAACTTCATCGTATTGAGCGCTGCATTTCGAGCGCTATCCTGATCGGATAACACGATGATCGCCGCCGAACCGATGAAACAGCCATACTCCTGCAGGGTATCGAAATCGAGCGGAATATCGCCCAACGAGGCCGGCAGAATACCGCCCGAAGCGCCGCCCGGAAAGTAGCCGTAGAACTGGTGGCCGTCCAG
>CALZHS010000067.1 GCA_945787265.1 uncultured Gammaproteobacteria bacterium
GATGGGGGTTCGGAGTTGAAAACGCATGCACAGGCGGTGGTCATTGGCGGTGGACTGGTCGGCTGCTCGATTCTTTATCATCTGACCAGGCTTGGCTGGACCGACGTGGTGCTGCTGGAGAGAGACGAGTTGACCTCGGGCTCGACCTGGCATGCGGCAGCCGGGATTCACGGCCTGCACGACCATAATAATATCTCGAAGCTGCAGTACTACACGATGCAGCTCTACGAGGAGCTGGAACGGGAAACCGGGCAGGGCTGTGGCATCACCCAGCCGGGTTCGCTTTACCTTGCGCAGACTCGCGACCGGGAACACCAGCTGCGCATGCAGGCCGCCAAGGCGCGCTATTTCCAGGTCGAGTTTCACGAGTTATCGCGTGACGAGGCCGAGCGCATGCACCCGTTGGCAAATTTCGACGGTATCCGCTGCATCATGTACGAACCCGACGGTGGTAATGTCGATCCCTCCGGTGTGACCTACGCCTACGCCAAGGGTGCACGCCAGCGCGGTGCCGAGATCGAGCGTTTCACGCCGGTCATCGCGACGACACCGCGTAGTGACGGCAGCTGGGATGTCGAGACCGACAAGGGCAGTATTCATACCGGGGTGGTGATTAATGCCGGCGGTCTGTGGGCGCGTGAAGTGGCCGCGATGGCGGGTTTCGAGCTGCCGCTGATGCCGCTCGAGCACCAGTACTTTGTCACCGAAACCATTCCCGAAATCGAAGTGCTCGAGCAGCGCCTGCCGCTGGTGGCTGATCGCGATGGCGAGTATTACATGCGCCAGGAGGGGCAGGGACTGCTGGTCGGCGCCTATGAAAAAGATGGCCGCTACTGGGCCGAGCAGGGCACACCGATGGATTTCGGCCACGAGCTGCTGGACGAGGACCTGGAGCGTATCGAGGATAACCTGCTGCGCGCCTGCGAGCGTGTGCCCGTGTTAGGTGAAGCCGGGGTCAAGCGCGTGATCAATGGCCCGATGATCTGGTCCCCGGACAGTTCCGCGCTGCTCGGACCGGTACCGGAGCTACAAAATTATTTCTGCTGCTGCGGCATTATCCCCGGATTTTCGCAGTCCGGTGGTCTCGGTTTGACCATGGCGCAGTGGATCGTCGAGGGCGAACCCGAGATGGACCTGTTCCCGTGGGACCTCGCGCGTTTCGGTGCCTGGGCGACGAAACCCTTTACCCGGGCGCGCTCGCTGGATCAGTATGCGCACCGATTCAAGATTCATTTTCCCTACGAAGAGCGCGAGGCCGGTCGTCCGATCAAGACCCGTCCCGTGTACGAATGCCAGCAGGCGCTCGGTGCGGTATTTGGGCTCAGTTATGGATACGAGCATCCGCTGTGGTATGCGCCTACAGGCATGCAAGCGATCGAAACCTACGGCTTTGAACGTCAGAACTGGTTCGACCCGGTGGCCGAGGAATGTCGTGTGCTGCGTGAAGCGGTCGGTATCATCGATGTATCGAACTTTGCCAAGTATCGGGTTCGCGGCGCCGGCGCGGCTGATTATCTCGATCGACTGGTCGCCAACCACGTGCCGACCGAAACCGGGCGTTCCTGCCTGACGCCGATGATTGGATTGCGCGGTGGAATCGCTGGTGACTTTACCATCACCAAACTGGACGACGAGGATTTCCTGATGATCGGTTCCGGCATCGCCGAACGCTACCACCAGCGCTTTTTCAACATGGTAACGCGCGATGATAGCGTTTCTTTCGAAAGCTTTACCGAGGCCTGGGGTGGATTCAATGTAGCCGGTCCCAAAGCACGCGAGCTGCTGGCACAATTGACCGATGCCGATTTGTCGAACGCCGGTTTTCCCTTCATGCGCAATCGTAAGATCCGCGTGGCCGGTCTCGATGCGGTCGCAATCAGGGTCTCGTTTACCGGGGATCTCGGCTGGGAAATTTACGTGCCGCTCGAGCATCAGCTGACGCTTTACGAGGCCTTGCTGGAAAAGGGGGATGTACTGGGCGCAAAACCGGTTGGCGGGCGTGCGCTGCTGTCATTGCGGGTCGAGAAAGGTTACGGCAGCTGGAGCCGCGAATATTCACCTGAATACTGGCCACAGGAAGTCGGACTGGAACGGTTGATCAAGCTCGACAAGCCCGAGTTCCTGGGGCGCGAGGCTTATCTCGCGATCAAGGACGAGCCGCCGCGCGAAAAACTTGTCGTCGCCAGGGTTGAAACTACCAATGCTGACGCCAACGGTGGCGAACCCGTATTCCTGACCGATGGAACCCCGGTTGGTCGGGTCAGCTCGGGCGCATTTGGACATAGCGTTGGCGCCTCGATTGCGCTATGTTTCATTAAGACCGATCACGCTGTTGCCGGTACCGAGCTCGACATCGCGATACTCGGGATCCCGCATCGCGCTGTCATCCTCGAGAAACCGCCATTCGATGCCGGCGGCGAACGTTTGAGAGCATAAGCATGGCCAGTAATCCTTATTCGATTCCAGACCCCAGGGTCAATCCCGCAAGCCGCCCCGCGATGCGCCCGGACAATACACCGGACGACAACGATCGCATTGAAATCGGCCCAACGCCGCTGGCCTACGCGGAATGGGAGGCAGCGGGGTTGCAATGCCCGGACCTGCCGGCGATGCGGCAATATCGCCTCGACCGAATTGTTGCAGGTCTTGTCGCCAGCGATCTCGACGCGGTACTGTTGTTCGACCCGCTGTCGATTCGTTACGCGACCGATACCACCCACATGCAGTTGTGGAATGCCCATAATCCCTTCCGCGCCTGCATGGTCACCGCCGATGGCCACATGGTGCTGTGGGAATACGGCGGTTATGGCTACCTGTCTGAATACAATCCGTTGGTGCGCGAGGTACGCTTTGGTGCTTCGTTCTTCTATTTCGCCACCGGCCAGCGCACCGAGGAAAAAGCCGAACTGTTTGCCGGCCAGATCGTCGACCTGCTGCAGGAACGTGTCGGTTCCGGGCGCCGGGTCGCGGTGGACAAGATCCAGATCGCCGGCCTGCGTGCGCTCGATGAAGCCGGCGTCGAGGTTATGGACGGCGAGGAGCTGATGGAACACGTACGCTCGATCAAGGGGCCGGATGAAATCCTGGCGATGCGCTGCGCGATACATGCCTGTGAGGCCTCGATCGCGGAAATGCGCGAACTGACCCAGCCCGGGATGACCGAAAACGATGTCTGGGCGGAACTGCACAAGTCCAATATACGCCGCGGCGGCGAATGGATCGAAACGCGGATTTTATCGACCGGTCAGCGCACCAACCCATGGTTCCAGGAATGCGGTCCGCGCATTATCGGCAACAATGAAATCCTGGCCTTCGATACCGATTTGATCGGCTGCTACGGGATGTGTACCGATATTTCGCGGACCTGGTTTATCGGTGACGGCAAACCCTCGCAGCGACAGAGGGATATGCACAAGCTCGCGCACGAGCACATCATGACCAATGCCGATATCGTCAAGCCGGGCATGAGCTTCCAGGAACTGACCGAGCAAGGCCATCACCTGCCGGATATCTATATTCCGCAACGCTACGGTTCGAAGTTTCATGGCGTCGGACTGTGCGACGAATGGCCTGCCATCAAGTACCCGATTGACTGGGAAGAACGCGGTTACAGCGGTGTCCTCGAACCCGGCATGATGCTCTGTGTCGAAGCTTACGTGGGTGAAGTAGGGGGCCCGGACGGGATCAAGCTGGAGGATCAGCTACTGGTAACCGAAGAGGGTTACGAAAACATGGTTGTTTGCCCATTTGATCCCCTGTTGATGGCTTAACATTGACGTCATTACGGCTTGCAGACCGAAACAACGTCAAGAAAAAACGAGTGTTTTTCTGTACCGGGGTAAAATCGTCATTCCGGAAACGCCGCAGGCGTTATCCGGAATCCATTGGGATGACGGCACTGCGGAAAGGGAACTGAAGTCCGGCGTTTTGGCTTGAGAGCCGAGATGATGTTTTAAAGAGATTCGTTATCTGAGCGACGTTTAGCATGAACATTTTATTTATCACGGCGGATCAGTGGCGCGGCGAATGTTTGTCATCCCTTGGACATCCGCATGTCAAAACACCCAACCTGGACGCACTTGCCAGCGAGGGCGTCCTGTTCAGGGACCATTACGCCCAGGCCACGCCCTGTGCTCCCAGCCGCAGCTCGATGCATACCGGCATGTACATGCAGAGCAACCGCTGCGTGGTTAACGGCGCGCCGCTGGACAACCGCTTCACCAACTGGGCACACGAGGTCAGGAGCGCAGGTTACGAGCCATCATTGTTCGGGTATACCGACTCCGCCATCGACCCGCGTGGTCTCGAACCCGACGATCCGCGGCTCAAGCACTACAGCGAACCCCTGCCCGGTATCGGTCTTTACACCCCGATGCGCGACGAAGTGTCGGTTGAATGGGTCGAATACCTGCGCAGCAAGAATTACCCGTTACCCGAGCGCCCGTGGAGCCTGTATTCGCAATTGCGTGAGGGTGTTGACTGGGCGGCCGGCGGCGATGCGGTACTGCCGCTTGCGATCGACCGCGAGGACCACGAGACGCATTACATGGTCGATCGCTGCATCGACTGGATTAACTCGCAGTCAACGTCGTGGATTACCCATTTATCACTGTTGCGACCGCATCCACCGTTTGCGGCGCCCGAACCTTACAACAGCCTGCACGATCCGGAAGAAATGCCCGAGCCCTCGCGCCGGGATTCACCCGGCGAGGAAGCCGCGCAGCACCCGCTGCTGGATTACTTTATCAATCACAGCAGCTTTCGCGCGCCCGAATCAAGGCGCCAGGCGCAGCAGGACATGGTCAACTACTTCGGCCTGATGCAGGAGGTCGATGATAACCTGGGCCGCCTTTTCGACGCACTCAAGGCCGGGGATGCGTGGGAGTCGACGCTGATTATTTTTACCACGGATCACGGCGAACAGATGGGCGACCACTGGCTGAGGTCCAAGCTCGGCTATTTCGACCAGTCTTACCACATCCCGCTGATTATTCGCGACCCGCGCGGCGATGCCGATGCCAGCCGCGGTAAGCAGATCCGGGGCTTCAGCGAAAACGTCGACGTGATGCCAACCATGCTCGACTGGTTGGGCATCGATATCCCGAACCAGTGCGATGGTTTTTCGCTGTTACCCGCATTGCGCACTGGCGAAATGCCGTCCGGATGGCGCGAACAAGCCTTCTGGGAGTGTGACTTTCGTAACGTCAGGGACGACAGCCTGGAACGACACCTGGGCCTTACCCTGCATCAGTGCAACCTTTCGGTAATACGCGACCATGACTACAAGTATGTCCATTTCGGCGCGTTGCCGCCGCTGTTTTTTGATCTGCAGCAGGATCCCGGCGAGTTCGTCAACCGGGCACGGGATCCGAAGTACCAGTCCCGGGTACTCGAGTATGCGCAAAAAATGTTGTCCCTGAAGATGAACCATGCCGAGCGTGGTTTGACGGAAATCATGCTGGGCGAGGGTGGTGCGGTGACGCGCCGCGCGCCCTTGCGAAAACTGGCTTCAGGCGTTTAGGCTTTTCCTGATGGTGGCGAGCACTTCGTTGCCCTTACCGATGTATTCAAGGTCGTCGAAGCTCGACAAACGTGCCACGGCGATACCGCGGCCATGCGGGTCAAAGGCGCGATCAGGATCAAAATCGAGGTAAGGCGTCCAGTCAAATCCCTGCCCCTGGTCGCGTATTCTGATCTGCACGATGTCGTTTGCGACATTAAACTCGAGTTCGATATAGGCGTCGGCGTTTTCGCTCGCGCCGAGGCGGCGTTCGACTTCGAGTTGCCACATTCCGCTACGCATCAGCCTGCTTTTTTCGCTGTAGCCGATTTTCAGATTACCGTGTTCAAGCGCGTTAACCAGCAGCTCCGAAATTCCGGTAACTGCACGCTGCGGCTCAGGGCACAGGTGGGCGACCTGTGATGCGACCAGGTTGCACTGTTCGAGGTTGTGAATGCGAAAGCGTCCGAAGCTCATGAGCTCGAAAATACGGCGGCCCGCGCGTAGCGATTCGAGCAGCGATTTTTCATGCAGCCGGTCGTTTACTGCACCCCGAATGACGGACTTGAGAATGTCGCCATCGTATGGCTTGGTCAGGTAATAGTAGGCACCGGCCCTTAATCCCGCGACGATTTCCTGGTTCTCGGCTTTCGCGGTTTGCATGACCACCGGCACGTGTTGCAGTGCATCGGTGCGTTTTATATTCGCCAGTAACTGTATGCCATCCATGTCGGGCATTCTGCTATCCAGCACGATGGTATCGTAGCGTACCGGGTCTGCCTCCAGTATCGACAAGGCTTCACGGCCATCGGCCGCCCTGACCAGCTCGTAGTTCTCGTCTTCGAGGTGTTCGCAGATGATATCGAGGTTGATGGCTTCATCATCGACAATCAGTACGGTGGCTTCTGTGCTTTTCAATCCCGCTTGCTCCCGATGTGCGTTGCGTGAGCGCCCGTCTCCAGGGGCCCGGTCTGCTATTAGAAATTTGACCGTGTCAAATAAAACGCAGTGATTCCGTTCGCGTATTTAACCATAGCTGCAGGTAAATGTAGCCAGGATGGATTAAATAATTGAGAATAATCAGCACAGTTATGAAATGACTTAACGACAGTCTGACCCCGATAAACATGCCGAAAACTAGCCTGGATTAATGATAGATAACCCGTTTTGCAGCGATGATTTCAAGGCGCAGCCCTACTGGTGGGATCAAACCCCGAGGCCTGTGTTGGAAACGGAGACCTTGCCCGAAATAACCGATGTGCTGGTGATCGGTTCTGGCTATACCGGGCTGCATTGTGCACTGCAAACCGCGACTGGCGGAAGGCAGACCACGGTGATCGATGCGGAAGCGGCAGGATGGGGCTGCAGCACGCGCAACGGCGGCCAGATCAGCGGTGAAATAAAACCCGATTTTAACGAGTTGCGCAATCGGTACGGTGACGACCGTGCCCATGCGCTGATAAAAGAAGCCCGCGATGCGCTCGAATGGCTCGGCGATTTTGTATCGCAGCAGGATATCGAATGTGACTACCGGCGCTGCGGGCGTTTCCTCGCCGCGCATAGCCCGCGCCAGTTCAAGAAACTGGTGGACCGTGCGCAAAACCAGCCTCGTGGTCTCGAACAGAATCTGCAGATAGTTTCGGCACAGGACCAGACCAGCGAAATCGATAGCCCCTGTTATCATGGTGGCCTGGTCATAGAACGGCACTGTTCACTCGATCCGGCCAGGTACCATGCGGGCCTGTTGCGCAAGGTCCTGCAAAGCGGGGCGCAGGTGCTTGATTACTGCCGGGCAACTTCGGTTGAGCCCGCTGCCGATGGCTTCAGGGTCACTACCAGCCGCGGGACGATTCAGACCCGGGAACTGGTGATCGCAACCAACGGCTATACCGGCACGGTTTCGCCCTGGCAGCGTCGACGAATTATTCCAATTGGCAGCTACATGCTCGCGACCGAGCCGATGGATCCGGTGCGACTCGAGCAATTGATGCCGCGGCAGCGGGTGTTTAGCGACACCCGCAAGATCGTGGTTTATTTTCGGCAGTCCCCGGATGGTCGCAGCCTGCTGTTTGGCGGCAGGGTTTCGGTGTTCGAATCCGACCCGGTCAAGAGTCTACCGGCACTGCGACAGGAAATGCTGCGCATCTTTCCACAGCTTGCGGATGCCAGGATCAGCCATACCTGGATGGGTTTCGTCGGTTACACCTTCGACACCCTGCCGCAT
>CALZHS010000068.1 GCA_945787265.1 uncultured Gammaproteobacteria bacterium
CTATGATTTAGCTGCCTAAGGGGTAAGCACGTAAAAGTGTAGCGCGGCAGGGATGCCGCGCTCCAAGCGATTCCATGGACGGATCAACCGGCGCTTGCGCCGGTTGGGAGCGTCTTTTTCGTGTTTACCCCTTAGGTAGCGTCGGCATGATTACATCGTTAACCGAATCGTCTCTGAGGAGCGGAACCTGGTGCCAGTTTAGTCGGTGAATGTCAGTACCTGGTCGATCGAATCGAGTTCGAGTAACACCATCAGCAAGCGATCGAGTCCCAGCGCCACCCCGGCACAATCTTCCATGCCTGATTTAAGCGCTGCCAGCAAACGCTCATCAATCGGAGGCTGCGGCAATCCCCTTGCAAGACGCAAAGCATTATCCCGTTCAAAGCGCGACCGCTGTTCCGCGGCGTCGGTGAGCTCGGAAAAGCCGTTAGCGAGTTCAATACCGTCGAAAAAAAGTTCAAAGCGTTCCGCAACACTGCCATCGTCCTTGCGGATGCGCGCCAGTGCGGCCTGGGATATCGGGTAATCGTAAACGAACTGGTAACCTCGCATCGTCGGTGCAATAACCATCCCCAGTAACAAATCGAGACACTGATCATAATCAAGTGACGAACTGTTCATGTCTGGAATCCGGTGCACACAGCAGCCGCGCAGTTCTTCCACGGAGATTTCATCAACGACCAGTTCCAGTTTTTCCCTGAATAAATCCCGGTAGCTGATTCGGCTAAAGCTGCACTGCCGCAGGCTCAGCGAAGTAATCAGCAATTCAATTTCATCCATGAGCTGCTGGTAGTCGTATCCTACCCGATACCACTCGAGCAAGCTGAACTCGGGGTGATGCAGGCGTCCGGCTTCGCCCTCGCGAAAGGCATGACCGACCTGGAAGATCGAGCCGCTGCCCGCGGCTAACAGACGCTTCATCGCAAATTCGGGCGAAGTTTGCAGGTAACGCGTTTGATCACTGCCAGGATCGAAGCGATCTGTGCATCGGTAGCCGTGGTCGGCATGAGTAGGGGTGTATCGACTTCCAGGCAACCACGGGTATTGAAGAATGACCGGATTTGTCGGTAAACCCTTGCTCTTTCACGAATCACCGGCAGATTTGCGCAGGGCTGCCAATTCATGGTGAACCTGTTTTGCCGACTATTTCTTCACCCGCGACATGTATTCACCGGATCGGGTATCCACTTTTACCAGTTCGCCAATCTCCAGGAATAACGGTACCTTGACCACGGCACCGGTTTCCAAGGTCGCCGGCTTGGTACCGCCCTGGGCGGTATCACCTTTCAGGCCGGGATCGGTATCCGTGATTTCAAGTTCGACGAAATTAGGCGGCGTGACGCCAATTGGGCTCCCGTTATAGAGCGTCACTTCACAGTTATCCTGGGCCTTGAGCCACAGCTTTGCATCGCCTACTGCATTGGCGTCGGCCGCCTGCTGCTCGTAAGTTTGTGGATCCATGAAATGCCAGAACTCGCCATCACTGTAAAGATACTGCATATCGGTGTCGACGACGTCGGCTGCATCGACGGTATCGCCCGATTTGAAGGTTTTATCCAGCACTCGCCCCGTCTTTAGATTACGGATTTTAACGCGATTGAATGCCTGCCCCTTACCCGGTTTGACGAATTCGTTTTCGATAATGGCACAGGGGTCTCCGTCAAGCATGATTTTCAAACCGCTGCGAAATTCGTTGGTACTATAACTAGCCATTGTCGTCCTGATGGAAAAAAGCTAATCATACCGGAATCTATGTTTGATTCGAAATATATCGTCTATTATTGACTGCAGGAAATGTAGTTACCTACCACTGCTGGAGACTATGGATAACGAAGAAAAATTGATTCGCCTGCTGATTGTCGACGAGGGCTTTCACAAGGCGGAACAAATTACCAGTTCCCTGCGTGCCGCGGGCATGCACGTGCGCGCCGAATTCGCTGAAAACAGCGAAGATATGTGCGATCTCCTGGAAAACAAGGTGCTGGACCTGGTACTGTTTTCAGTCGACCTGAGTGATTTCACACTCAGCCAGGGACAACACCTGATCCGTGAATGCGGGCGCCATGTCGCCCTCATTGCGATGGCAAAAAAGCTGGAATCCGAGGTCATCGTCAGGTCGATTGAAGAAGGCGCGCAGGACGTTGTCGCCAGTGATAGTCTCGAACACCTGATTCACGTGATAAAACGCGAGGCTTACAATATCAATATGTGGCGGCGCGCGATGCGACTCGAGCTCGAATTCCAGGAGAGCGAGAAACGTTGCCAGAACCTGCTTTCCCATTCAAAAGACGCCGTGGCCTATGTCCATGAAGGAATGCATATTTATGCCAACGAGGTTTACATGGAATTGTTTGGCAATGCTGATTTCGATGAACTCGAGGGTACGCCGATCATTGATATGGTCGACGCGTCGCAGCAAAGTGAACTGAAAACCTTTTTACGTGAACTTAGTAAAAACGAAAATGAAACCAACGAGCTCGAGCTAAAGCTCATTCATAGCAGCGGTGAGAGAATTTCTGCAAAGCTCGAGTTTTCTCGCGCCAGTTATGACGGAGAACCCTGTACTCAGATCCTGATTCGCTCGGGCTCCGATACCTCGGAACTCGAGGAACAGATCAACTACCTGCACCAGCACGACCTGATATCCGGATTATACAACCGCCCGTTTTTCATGGACGAACTGAAAACTGCGATCACCCAGGCCGTCAATGGCATAAGTCAGTCGACCCTGATTTACATCGCCATCGATAATTTTCAGTCGATACGCGATATGATCGGGATTTCCGGTTGCGATACATTGATTAAAGATATCGCCGGAATCCTGACCGAAGGCACAGGAGATGAAGACATCGTCGCCCGTTTTGGCGCTTGCTCCTACACCTGCCTGAGTAAAATTAAGGACCGACAAACAGCCGAGGAGCTCGCTGTCGATATACCCAAACTGGTCGAGGAGCACATCTCGGAAATCGGCAACCAGTCGATCAGTACAACCTGCAGCACCTCGGTCGTGTTTATCGACGAGAATACGCCCGATAATCCAAACGAAATCATTTCTCGCGCGGAGAAAACCTGCCAGGAAATTCAGGATGCCGGCGGTAATCAATCGAAAACCTATATCCCGCAAGCGGGTGAAATGACCCTGGAAGAAGAAGACCGGAATAAGGCCAGCCTTATCAAGGAGGCGCTAAACAGTAACCGTATCAACGGGCTTTATCAGCCTATTGTCAGCGTCAAGGCACAGGGTGGTGAACGTTACATCTCGAGCCTTGAAATCATCTCCGAGGATGGGCACACGCTTTACGAACATGATTTCCTGGGAGCCGCGGAACGCACCGGCACCGCCAAAATGCTCGATCGCTGGAGAATCCTGCACGCCATCAAAAAGATTTCCGAAACCAGCCAACGCGGCCGAAAAATCGAATTTTTCGTCGCCCTGAGTGCTGAATCAATACAGGATCCCGGCCTCGCGGTCTGGGTATCGGAAAACTTGAACAAGGCAAAGGTAAGCGGAGAGCAACTCGTGTTCCTGATCAACGAGGCCCAGGCGGTGAATCAATTGAAAGCCTCCAAAACGCTGGCCAAGGGTCTCCAGCAGATCCACTGTAAGTTCGCAATTGACGAGTTTGGCACCGGACTTAACCCGTTCCAGCTGGTTAAGCACGTCAACGCGGACTACGTACGCATCAACCATGCCTATATGGATAACCTCGCGCAAAATAAAGAGAATCAGGATAGTATTCGTGAACTCGCCTACCAGGCGACCGATCTGGATGTTAATACGATCACACCCGGTGTCACAGACGCGGCTGTACTCAGTGTCCTGTGGACATTGAATGTAGACTTCGTGCAGGGCGAATTCCTGCAGGCACCGGACAAGGAATTGAATTACGACTTCAGCTCTATGTAGCCTCGGCCTCATTCGTGACCCGATTCTGCCTGGACAGGCCGCACTGTCCAATACATTAACTCACCTACCGGCCCAATCGGGGGCACCATGAGCAAACTCGAAGAAATCATCACCGACATCAAGCGTCTCGAGCAGGAGCTGCTGCAGGAACTGCAGCAGAAGCAGGATGAGTACCTTTATGTCATCGATGGCAAACGGGTACAGTTCGAGGAGGAAACACGGCGCTATCACCGGACACTGGCCACTAAAATTCACACTTATTTTGCAGACGCATCAATACTCAACATACTGACGCTGCCCATTATCTGGTTTTGCCTCGTTCCGGCACTGTTTATGGATCTCGTAGTATCCGTTTATCATGCGATCTGCTTCAGGATATATGGCATCCCCAGGGTCAGGCGCAGCGACTATATCGTCATCGATCAGCAAAGCCTTCAGTACCTCAACTGGATTGAAAAAGTGAACTGTGTTTTCTGCAGTTACTTCGGCGGGCTGATTGCCTGGGTCCAGGAAATTGCCGCCAGGACCGAGCAATACTGGTGCCCCATCAAACATGCCAGAAAGTTATCCACGATACACAGCCGCTATCATAAATTTCTCGCTTATGGCGACAGCGAGAGCTACCAGAATAAGCTGGAGCAGATACGCAGTGATTTTGACGATATCAAACACGGCAGCTGACATCGGCAAATGCAAGGGAAAACGACCTGATGTTTAGTCGACGACTTCGATTGCGGTAACGTTTTGGTAACCGCGCGGTAGTTTGCGTCCACGTTTGCCGCGCTCGATGCGATAGTCTTCAAGTTCTTTCAGGTTCATGGTTTTATATTTCTTGCCACAATGGATTACGAGCTTTTGTTTACCGCTAAGGCAGGTGATAAAAGCGATCTCCTCTTCTCCTGATTTAATACGTCGCGGCGGAATCCCCTGGATCTTGTTGCCTTTACCCCTGGCCAGCTGTGGAATCGATTTAACGTCAAGCAAAGCGATGTAACCGTCACTGGTGATCGAAACAATCTGGCCGCTGTCGTAGTCGGCTACCGCAACCACCGGCAACAGTTGTGCACCCCCGGGTAGACTGATCTGGGCCTTGCCATTCTTGCTTCGGGTCAACATGTTTTCAAACTTGCAGACGTAGCCGTAACCGTGCGACGAGGACATCAGAAATTGATCATCGTCACGTCCCATTACACAGCTCTTGAACTCGGCGCCGCTGGCCGGCTTGAAACGCCCGGTAAGCGGTTCGCCCTGTCCGCGCGCCGACGGCAGTAAATGCGCCGCCAGGGCATAAGCACGACCGAAGGAGTCGACGAACACCACACTCTGGTTGCTCTTGCCTTGCGCCATGTCCTGAAAATCGTCGCCGGATTTGTAGTTCAGTGCACGCACATCGATATCGTGGCCCTTGGCAGCGCGCACCCACCCCCTGGCGGATAAAACGACCGTAATCGCCTCGGATGGCACCAGGTCTGCTTCGTCGAGCGCGCGCGCCGCTTCTCGGCTGACGATCGGTGAACGCCTGTCATCGCCGTAGGTTGCAGCGTCCTCTTGAATTTCCTTCTTGATCAGCGTCTTGATGCGGCGCTCGGAACCGAGTAATTTTTCAAGTTCTGCTTTTTCTGCACTGAGTTCTTCCTGCTCGGCACGGATCTTCATTTCTTCAAGCTTGGCCAGGTGGCGCAACTTGGTTTCGAGAATCGCCTCGGCCTGGATATCACTGATCTTGAAGGTCTTCATCAGCACAGCCTTGGGCTCATCCTCGTAGCGTACGATGCGTATCACTTCGTCAAGGTTCAAAAACGCAATCAATAAGCCTTCGAGAACGTGCAGGCGCTTATCCACCTTATCAAGTCGCCACTGCAAGCGACGGCGCACCGTGGTCACGCGAAACGCAATCCATTCCTGCAGAATCTGCTTCAGGTTTTTAACCTGCGGGCGACCATTGGTACCGATCATGTTCATATTGACGCGGTAGGTGCGCTCGAGATCGGTGGTGGAAAACAAATGTCCCATCAGGGCGTCAACGTCGATGCGGTTAGACCTGGGCACTATCACCAGCCGCGTCGGATTTTCATGATCGGACTCGTCACGCAGGTCGTCCACCATGGGTAGCTTCTTGGCCAGCATCTGCTGCGCAATCTGTTCCATGACGCGCGCGCCGGATACCTGGTGCGGCAACGCGGTGACGATAATATCCCCATCCTCGCGTTCATATATTGCGCGCATGCGAATCGATCCATGACCAGTCTCGTAGAGACCGCGTAATTCGTCCTGCGGGGTAATGATTTCTGCCTCGGTCGGGTAATCCGGGCCCTTGACATGCTTGAGCAATTCATCGAGCGGCGTCTTAGCCTTATCCAGCAGCTTGATGCAGGCCTGGGCGATTTCTCGCAGATTATGCGGCGGCAAATCGGTGGCCATTCCAACCGCAATACCGGTGGTGCCGTTGAGCAGAATATGCGGCAGGCGGGCAGGTAATAGCGACGGCTCTTCCATGGTGCCATCAAAGTTCGCGATCCAGTCGACCGTACCCTGACCGAGCTCCTGCAGCAATACCCGTGCAAATTCAGACAAGCGCGATTCGGTATAACGCATCGCGGCAAATGACTTCGGATCGTCAGGGGAGCCAAAATTACCCTGGCCATCGATCAGCGGATAACGATATGAAAACGGCTGCGCCATTAGCACCATCGCCTCGTAGCAGGCGCTATCGCCATGCGGATGATACTTGCCCAGCACATCGCCAACCGTGCGGGCCGATTTCTTATGCTTGGAACTCGCTGAAAGCCCAAGTTCCGACATAGCATAGATAATTCGTCTCTGTACCGGTTTCAGCCCATCGCCGATGTGCGGCAGCGCACGGTCGAGAATGACGTACATCGAGTAATCGAGATAGGCTTTTTCGGTAAAGACATGGAGCGGCTGTTCCTCGACGCCCTCGTAGTTGAGTTCCAGGTTATCGTTCATACTTCGGCCAAGTCCCCCTTGGTTTGCAGCCAGTCCTTGCGGTCCGAGGCGCGTTTCTTGGCCAGCATCATGTCCATGATTTTGAAGGTCTTGTCCCCGGGGGCTATGGTCAGCTGAGCCAGGCGCCTGGTTTCGGGTGCGATGGCACTTTCGCGCAGCTGCATCGGATTCATTTCTCCGAGTCCCTTGAAGCGGGTTACCGTTACCTTGCCCTTGCGTTTTTCTGCGGTGATACGATCGAGAATGCCATCACGCTCGGCTTCATCGAGCGCGTAATACTTGTCCTTGGCAACATCTATTCGATACAGGGGTGGCTTGGCCACGTAGACATGCCCCTTTTCAACCAGGGGTCGAAAATGCCGCAGGAACAGTGCGCACAGCAACGTGGCGATATGCGCACCATCGGAATCGGCATCGGCAAGAATACAGATTTTCCCGTAGCGCAGGTTGGACAGGTTGTCCGATGCGGGTTCCACACCTATCGCAACCGATATATCGTGCACCTCCTGCGAGCCCAGCACCTGGTCGGACGGCACCTCCCAGGTGTTCAGGATTTTTCCGCGCAGCGGCATAATTGCCTGGAACACGCGATCGCGCGCCTGTTTCGCCGAGCCGCCCGCTGAATCGCCCTCAACCAGGAAAATTTCGGTACGCGCCACATCCTGGCTACTGCAGTCAGAGAGCTTGCCCGGCAGCGCGGGACCGGTAGTAACCTTCTTGCGTACTACCTTCTTGGCGCTTTTTAATCGACTTTGCGCGCTTGTTATTGCCAGTTGCGCGAGTTGATCACCAACGTCGGCGTGCTGGTTAAGCCAGAGGCTGAAAGAATCCTTGGCAACCCCGGAAACAAAGGCTGCGGTCTCCCGTGATGACAGTCGTTCCTTGGTTTGCCCCGAAAACTGCGGCTCCTCCATTTTTACCGAGAGTATGAAACTGACCTTGTCCCAGACATCGTCCGGTGCGATCTTGACGCCCCGCGGCAGCAGGTTACGGAATTCACAAAACTCGCGGATGGCATCGGTAATACCGGTGCGCAGTCCGTTGACATGGGTGCCGCCCTGTGGCGTGGGAACCAGGTTAACGTAGCTTTCGGTAATGGATTCACCACCCTGCGGCAGCCACAACACCGCCCAGTCGACCGCCTCGTGCTCACCCTGGAGCGAATTGACAAAAGGTTGCGATGGTAATAGCTCGAAATCAGCGAGCGACGCGAGTAAATAATCGGAAAGCCCGTCCTCGTACATCCATTCAACCGTTTCCTTGGTCTTTTCAACATAGAATTTTACGCGCAATCCCGGGCACAGCACCGCCTTGGCGCGTAAAATATGTTTGAGCCGTGTTACCGAGAAATTAGGGCTATCAAAATAACCGGGATCAGGCCAAAAGCGTAAACTGGTGCCGGAGTTCTTTTTTCCAACCGTGCCTGTTTGCTTCAATTTGTCTTTTTTATCGCCATTGGTGAAACTGATCGTGTATTCCTTGCCATCGCGACGTACGCGCACATCGAGTTTTTTTGATAACGCGTTGACAACCGAGACTCCGACACCGTGCAGTCCGCCGGAGAACTGGTAATTCTTATTGGAAAACTTGCCGCCGGCATGCAGCTTGGTCAGGATGACCTCAACCCCGGGGATTTTCTGCTGTGGATGAATATCAACGGGCATACCGCGC
>CALZHS010000069.1 GCA_945787265.1 uncultured Gammaproteobacteria bacterium
TGGTGGCGATTTTCATGTTGCGGCAGTTCGGCCAGGGGCTGAGCAGTCACGCTGGCATCACGTCGATGGCGCGCTATCACAGTGCCGATCGCGGCAAGGCAATCGCGCTCGCAGCGATCGGTTTTTCCTTTGGTGAAGCCATGCTTCCGGTGCTCGGCCTTTACGCTTCGCAACTCTGGGGCTGGCGTCAGACCTTTTATTTCGTTGCCGCGGTCGTGCTGGCTTCGATACTGCTGGCCCTGTGGTTACTGAAAGGGCATCGACAGCGCCATGCCCGGCATAACGAAGCACTCGAAAAAAGACAGCGCGAACAAAATGTCCCCGGCGACTATACGCGGCGCCAGATGCTCTCCGAGGCGCGATTTTATTTAATGCTGCCGGCGATGATCGCACCGTCGATGATTGGTACCGCGCTATTCTTTTTCCCTTCTGAAATTGCCAACGCCAAGAATTGGAGCAGCCTCTGGTTAACCGGGAATTACTGGCTTTATTCGCTGGTGTCGGTCGCAACCACGATCTATTCAGGCGTTTTGATCGATCGTTTCAGCGCGCGGCGCGTGGTGCCGCTGTTCCTGTTGCCGCTGGCGCTGGCGCTGGTGGTGTTGAATGTTTCCGACCATCGCTTCATTGTCTGGCCTTACCTGCTATTGATGGGCTTCAGTTCGGGGCTTTATTTCACCGGTTTGAGCGCACTTTGGGCAGAGCTTTACGGGGCCAGGCACCTGGGCGCGATCAAGTCGATGACCAATGCAATCATGGTTTTTGCCTCGGCACTGGGTCCGGCCCTGGTAGGTACTCTACTCGAGTGGCAACTATCATTCCTGGCGATATCGATGCTGCTGTCCGTGTTCTGCCTGGTCGCGACCGCGCTGCTGGTCTACACGCTGCGTACCCCGAGTAACTGACGCGCGCTGGCGCTGTCTGCCGGCCGCTGATCGCATTCCCGCATCACCTCGACCAGGCTCGCCACCAGTGCTGCGGTATTGGCCGCGGTTTCTCCATTGGGCAGGAACAGATTGTTCTCAAAGCCGATGCGGGCATGGCCCCCGGCATTGATCGCGGCCATTACACATTCCTGCTCGCGGTGTCCGAAGGCACAGGTAAACCAGTCGAGACCGCCAAGATCGTGCTGCAGGAAGGGTTCAAGATCGTTGGGATCGGACTGGAAATTAACGTTGTAGCGCCCGAGCACGAACAGCACGCAACGATGCCCGGCGGGAATCACACCCCGATCCCGGTAATCCAGGAAATGCTGAAACTCCCCGGCCGAAAAAACAATATGCTGGATATGAACCTGATGGTCATCACACCAGGCGAAAAACTGCTGCGCGTAGCCAGGATTCTCGAAGTTGGAACTGATTTCCCGCAGGCACATACTCGCCATCTGTGGCACTACCGACTGAATACAGGCAACCTGTTCCTCGGGTGTATAAATACCCACTGCCTCGGAGGTCACCTGGATCAGCATAGCGGGAACCCGCGCCGTCATTTCGGCAATCAATTCACGGTACAGGCCCGCATCCAACACGTGCTCGTCATTGGCACCGCGCACATGCGCATGCAGCGCACTGGCGCCGGCAGCGAAACATTTTGCCGCTTCGCTGACCGTATCCTCGATTGAAACGGGCAGGGTGGCGTGGTCGAGCCTGGTTTTGCGCGCACCATTGGGCGCAACCATGATTATGACGTCGCGCGTCATAGGGTTGGTAGCGTGGACTTCAGTGCCGTGTCGATCTTATCGACGATTTCGTCGATATGCTCGTTAGCGATGATAAAAGGCGGCGCCAGCAGCACATGATCACCTTGCTGGCCGTCGATAGTGCCGCCCATCGGGTAACAGATCAGGCCGGCATCCAGTGCCGCCGCTTTGAATTTCTTATGAAGACCGAGCTGGGGTAGAAATGGCGCCTTGCCGTCGCGTTCACGCACGAACTCGAGGCCGATAAACAGGCCGCGGCCACGGATGTCGCCGACGTTGGGATGCTCGCCGAACCTGTCGATCAGCGCATTATGCAGGCCTATGCCCTGGGCCAGCACCCGATCCAGCATTTGGCGATCCATGATTTTCTTGACTACCGCGTGGGCGGCAGCGCAGGCGACGGGATGGCCGAGATAGGTGTGCCCGTGTTGAAAGAATCCCGAGCCCTGTTCGATCGCCTGGTAAATCGTATCGGTGCAGAGCATCGCACCGATCGGTTGATAGCCGGCGCCCAGCCCTTTTGCGATCGTCATGATATCCGGCGCAATGCCATCCTGGTCGCAGGCGTACAGGCTGCCGGTTCGACCCATGCCGCACATGACTTCGTCGAGAATCAACAGCACGCCGTACTGGTCGCAGATTTCGCGAATGCGCTTGAAATAGCCGGTTACCGCGGGTACCGCACCTAGCGTCGCGCCGACCACCGGTTCCGCGATAAACGCCATTACCTGGTCTTCGCCGAGGCGCTGGATTTCTGTTTCAAGCTCGTTCGCGACGCGCTGACCGTAATCGAACTCGGACTCTTCAGGTTGCTGCCCGCGGTAAGCGTAACAGGGCGAGATGTGCGAGGTTTCTATCATCAGCGGGTTAAACTTTTCGCGCCGCCACAGGTTCCCGCCGGCAGCTAATGCGCCGAGGGTGTTGCCGTGATAGGACTGCAGTCGCGATATCACGCGGTGACGTGAAGGCTGTCCGATCTCGACGAAGTACTGGCGTGCGAGCTTGATCGCGGCTTCGACCGCTTCGGAACCGCCCGACACGAAGTAAACCCGGTCAAGCTTGCCTGGCGCTTCCTTGATCAGCAGTTCGGCCAGCGCTTCGGCCGGCACGCTGGTGAAGAATCCGGTGTGTGCGAATTCGAGGCTATTTAGCTGCGTCTCAATCGCCTCGATGACGTCTGCGTCACCATGGCCAAGGCAGGAAACCGCAGCGCCACCCGAGGCGTCGAGGAAGCGCTTGCCGCTGTGGTCAATGATGTAAACGCCATCACCCTCTACCGCGAGGGGATGACTGATTTTACAGTTTCGAGGAAAAACCTTACTCATTCGTTACCTGGGTGGTATGCGCATACTCAAGCCTTCGGGGTCGTGGACGCAACCTGGCACAATCGTGCCAGCATTCTGACGGCCTGCAATATCAACGTCAATGCTGAGCCCGTCTAAAAGTGAACTTTTAGCGGACTCAACCACGGCAATCGCAACCGGTTTTCCGACGCGATAGCCGAAGGCGGCCGACGTGGTTTTACCGATAATGCTGCCGTCGTGGTAAACCGGTTCGTTGCCAAGTGGCTGCGCGTCGGTATCATCCAGCAAAATACTAACCAGTCTGCTTGCGGGTGGCCGGTCCCGGTATTCGAGCAGGGCGGTCTTGCCGATAAAATCACTGTCCCAGTCGAGCGTAAACTCGAGTCCCGCCTGGAATGGATTCAGGTCGGTGTCGAGATCGTGACCGAAGGCGAGAAAGCGCTTTTCGATGCGCATCGAGGTTTGCGCGAAAACCCCGGCGGGATTTGCACCGGCGCTGATCAACGCGTCAAACAGCCGATCTGCCTGGTGTGCCGCGCAGCTGATTTCCCAACCCGCTTCGCCAACGAAGGGCTGCCTGGACCGAAACCTCGGCGATTACCGTGTCGCAAAATTCGAAGTATCCAAGTTGATTGAGCTCGGGAACGCCGAGTTGCGCCGCCATTTCGGCTGTTTTCGGTCCCATCAAACCGAGCACGGCGTGGTCGTCGGTGACATCGGTGACTTCCACCTGCTCGCCAGGTTCGAGATGTCGTCTCAGCCAGGCGAAATCCCGCCTGATCGCGCTGCTGCCGACGTAGAGACGGTACTCGTCGGTACTGAGCCTGAGTGCGGTCAGATCGCTCTCGTAGCCGCCGCGTGAATTCAGCATCGCGGTATAAATGGCCCGACCCGGGGATCGCGTCATGTTATTGCAGCAGACTCGATTCAAAAAGCGCTCGGCATCAGATCCGCTGACCCTGATTTTGCCGAAGCTCGACTGATCAAAGATGGCCGCCGCTGCATGGGCATATCCCACCTCCCTGGCTACTTGCTCAAACCAGGCGGGCTTGTCGAAACACAGTTCGGGTTCGTGTTGCCGATCGAAATAGAGCGGCCTTTCCCAGCCGAAAAACTGACCAAAATGCGCCCTGTGGTCCTGCCAGCGCGAATGCAGTGGCGTCAGTTTCAGATTACGCGCAGTTTTCAGCTGAATACCGGGGTAGTGAATCGCGTAGTGGGTACCGAGTATTTCCGGTGCGCGCGCCGTAAGCGCTGCCACCGAATTGAAGCAGGATGGATAACGTTTTGGATCTGCCTCGTATAAATCGGTTGGGGTATGACCGTGAACGATACAGTGCGCCAATGCCATACCCGCTCCGCCACCGGTAGCGACGCCCACCGAGTTCATACCGCAACCGAGAAACAAGCCGCTTGTTTCGGCACTCTCACCGAGCAGGAAGGAACCGTCCGGAGTGAAGCTCTCGGGCCCGTTAAGCAGCATGCGGATATCGGCGTCGGCCAGGCAGGGCAGACGATGCATGGCGTTTTCCAGCATCGGCTCGAAGTGGCCCCAGTCCTCGGGCAACAATTGGAAGGCAAAGTCCTTGCCGATCTGCGCGGGATCGATGGCCTTGCCCACGGGCTCGAAACAGCCGACCAGCAGTCCACCGGAATCGTCGCGGATGTACAAATGGCTGTCATGATCGGATAGCGTCGGCAGATTTCCAGTGATTCCGTCGATCGGATTAGTCAGCAGGTAAAAGTGTTCGCAGGGCCAGACTGGGACCTCGACGCCCGCCATGGCTGCGTTCTCACGACTCCACAGGCCGGTACAGATGGCGATGGCCTCGCAATCGATTTCGCCGGCACTGGTTTCAACGCCAATCACCCTGTCGCGCCGGGTTTTGATGCCGGTAACTCCGCAGTGTTCGAAAATTTTTGCGCCCCTAGATCTGGCGCCCTTGACCAGTGCCGCGCAAAGATCCGAAGGCCCTACACGTCCGTCGTCCGGTGACCAGACTGCACCGATCACGTCGTTGGCATTCATCATCGGCCAGCGTTCGCTGGCCTCGGCAACCGATATCGAATTCGCGGACACGCCGTAAAGCTTTGCCAGCGCCTCCTGGCGCCTGATAAAAGTCAGCCTGTCTGGATTGGTGGCAATCGACAGCGAACCCTTGTTAATCCACGTAGAGTGAGATCGAGTACTTGATCAGGTCGGTCAGGTTCTTGCTGCTGCGCAGCGCCCGCACCTGCGCGGCAGAATGCCAGGTAGTGCCGGAGGTTAATTGGTTGCGTTCCAGCATTACTGCATCGCTGACGCCGGACCTGGCGAGGTGGTAGAGGGTCGAGCAGCCCATGACGCCACCGCCGATGACGACAACCGATGCATGCGCCGGTAATTCTGGAAGGGAGGTCGCCACGGTTTTGACCGTCAGGGAGCTACAGTATCTGGCTCAGAAATTCCTGGGTACGCGGATCCTTGGCTTCCTTGAAAAAAGTAGCGGGGGGTCCGTGTTCGACGATGATACCGCGATCCGTAAAATATATATGGTCCGCGACCTCGCGCGCGAATCCCATTTCATGCGTGACCAGGATGCAGGTCATGCCGTCCCTGGCCAGGTCCTTGATGGCAAGCAGGACTTCGTTGACGGTTTCGGGATCGAGGGCGGCTGTGACCTCGTCGAACAGCATGACATCGGGATTCATTGCCAGCGAGCGCGCGATAGCAACGCGCTGTTGCTGGCCGCCCGATAATTCGCCGGGGTAGGAATCCTCCTTGCCGACCAGGTTAACGCGCTTGATCAGCGCCCGGGCGAGGGCTTCGACTTCCTCGACGGGCTGCTTTAAAACCTTGATTGGCGCCATCATGACATTTTGCAATGCGGTCTTGTGCGGAAACAGGTTGTACTGCTGAAATACCATGCCGACATTTTTACGCAGCTTGAGCTTGTCGAGTTCGGGATCGTTGACCTCGATGCCTTCGACTTTTATCGAACCACTGTCGATCGTGTTGAGGGCATTGATGCAGCGTATCAATGTCGATTTACCGGAGCCGGAAGGGCCGATGATACAAATAACCTCGCCCTGCCTGACGTCGAGGGATACCCCTTTTAATACTTCCAGGTTACCAAAGGACTTATGCACGTCTCGTATGGAAACCAGCGGTTGATCGGGTGTCCAGTCACTATTGGTCATCGTAAACGCTCCAGCATACTGTTATTGGCGGACCACAAATCGTTTCTCGAGGCTGATCGTGTAACGCGCAATCGGATAGCAGTAGGCGAAAAATATAATCAGTGCGAAACCGAAAAACGGCACCAGCAGTTCGGGGTGATTGTCTTCGGCTTCCATGGCCTGGCGCGACAGGGTAACGATTTCCTCGACCCCGAGTAGCGAGATCAACGGGGTAGCCATGGTCAGGATCGCGTACCAGTTCATCCAGGGCGGGATCATGCGCTTGAAGCACTGTGGCAGAATTACCAGCCACAGGGTCTGGTGGCGTGAATAGGCCAGCGAATCGGCGGCCTCCCATTGGCCGGTAGGCACCGAAATGATGGCGCCGCGCACGATTTCGGAAATATTTGCCATGATCGGTAGCGCCAGCCCAAACACGGCTTTGAGCCAGTCGGGAATCGGGTAGACATGGTCACCGATCTGAATCTCGAAGGGCAGTGCCAGCATGACGATGAATAGCAGCACCAGCCAGGGAGAATTCCGAAACAGTTGGGTTACAAACCAGCTCGGTC
The DNA here is from genome assembly GCA_945787265.1 of uncultured Gammaproteobacteria bacterium. Taxonomy (GTDB): domain Bacteria; phylum Pseudomonadota; class Gammaproteobacteria. The sequence continues at coordinate 6,735 of CALZHS010000069.1, forward strand.
CCGATATTAACCTGACCGGTGAAATCTGCCCCAGGCCAAGCAGAACACCGGCGATGGTGCCAACCAACATGGTCAGAAAACTGACCACCAGGTTCAGCACGAATCCCTGCCCGACGATAAAAGGCAGCCAGCGCCAGAGCGCCTCGAGCGCCTGCGTGAAACTGTAGTTGCCTTGTGCCAGTGCGAGGCCGGGCCAAAGCAGGAATAGCAAGGCGATGACCAACAGGCTCCTTGGTGAAAACTCGGCCAGCCAGCGGCTGAACAGCAAATCGTTTACCTGACCCGCGGGACTGTAATTGAATGGCTTCAATACCGGCAGATCGGATTCCGTGCGGCCCAAAAGTGGCTTACCGACAGCTAAATGAGTTTTAGATGTCATGCGCCGTACCCCGGAATACGCATGCCGCGCTCCCAGCGGCTCATACCCAGAACCAGGATTCCGACCAGCAGGAAATAGGCGAAAAACAGGAACAACATGCAGGCGTTTTGCGCGGTCGAGTAATCGTTATAGATGCTGATCATCTGGTAGAGCAATTCCGGTACTGCAATAGCAAGCGCCTGGGTCGTGGTTTTGACAAGGTTGACGAGATTGTTGTTCAGCGCCGGCAAGGTAACCCGAAAGGCAAGTGGCAGGACAATGTAAATATAAATCTGTAACCGGTTCATGCCGAGAGCCTCGGCGGCTTCCTGGGTAGATTCGGGTACCGCTTCTATGCCGGCGCGGAAGATCTCGACGTTAAAGGACCCGGCAAAGAAAGACAGTGAAATGATGGCCCAGCCCACATTCGAGATGATCGGCACCTCGAGCCAGCCGTCAGGCGAGTAGGTCGGGGTAAACTGCCCCAGCGCGAAGTAGAAAAACATCAACTGGATGAGTGGTGGCGTGTTGCGAAAAAACTGGATATAACCCTGCATGAACAGGCGCAGGGTTTTGGAGTGCGCGCCCTGCACCCAGGCGCCAACTACGCCGATGATAACGCTAAAAATGACGCAGATAATCGAAAGTTCGAGCGTCATCCAGAAACCCTCGATGACTCGGTCGGTCTGTGTCGGGTCGTAAAAGTAAATGAAATTCCATTTCGGGTGCGTTTGCGCCAGGTCGTAGAAGTATTGCTGGAATGAATTCATGAATTCGGTTGATACGGCAGACCCGGCCGAAGTCAACTTCGGCCGGGTTCAAAGGGATGGCAGTATCTGGCTACTGAATCCAGTCTGCGAAACGCTTGTTTTGATCCTTCAGGTACTGCGTCGGCTGGATGCCCCATTTCTTCTCCAGTTCGATCAACTTACCCGACTGGTGCAGGTTATAGGTCAGCCCGGACATGAAATTGCCGAAGATGCAATCCTTTTCCGGGAGTGGAACCGCGAGACCCCAGGGATTATCGTCTTCACTGTTTAGTGGCATCTCATAAGTATCATAGTTACCCGAGGACAGGTCCGACATGATTGAAGAGTCGTCGTAAACCCAGGCGATACACTTCTTGTCACGCAGGGCCTGCTTGGCTTCGGCATTACCAGTAAAGGCGATGATCTTGGCGCCATAGCGATCCGAGACGACCTTGTTGTAAAACGCGCCCTGCTTGCCGCAAACCGGCTTGCCGCGCAGATCTTCCCATTTCTTGATGCCAACTCCCCTGGGTGACATGACGTTAGTGCCCGAGGTGTAGTAGTTTGGCTGGGTGATGCCGACGATTTTACGACGGTCGGGACGATCGGACATGGTCGCGATCATCATATCGATCTTGCCATTTTCGAGGAATTGCATGCGGTTGGATGATTGCACCGCAACCAGTTCGACCTCCACGCCCATGGCGTCAGCGGCAATCTTCGCCATGTCGGCTTCCATGCCCACAATGTTGCCGCTGGTATCGCGATAGCCCCAGGGCTTGTAATCGGCCTTAACGCCTACTACCATCTTGCCGCGCTTCATGACCTTGTTCCAGGTGTCGTTGGTGCAGGTATGGCCCGCAGCCAGGCTCGCGCCGCTAACCATGGTTATTGCGGCCGAGGCCACGCTGACTAGTAATAGTTTGATTGGTTGTTTCATCGATTCCTCCAGGTTATTTGATGTTATTTATGTCGCTCCGTTTTGAAGATCACGGATTTATTACCGAAAGTATATTTAACAGAGATGTGTTGCTGGTGCAAATCTGTTAAGACGGAAAAGAAATTTGTAATCGCTTGCGTCAGCCAAGGGTAGTGAATTTTCCCGCTTCCCAGTCGTAGGCACTGAGTTCGGGGATGGCGATATCGATGTACCAACCGTGCAACTTCAGCGCCCCCGACTCGACGCGCTCGCGCACCCAGGGAAAGGTGGTCAGGTTCTCGAGCGATACCAGCACCGCGTTCTGTTCACAGGCGCGGGTACAGGCTTCCTCGCCGGCCTTCGACATGGTTGCGAGCACCCTTCGGTGAGCAGCGGCAAGCATCGAAACCCAGGACGGGACATACTTGAAGGCGCTGTCGTAGGGTTCCGGATCCATCATCAACTTGATGCCGCCGCAGTGCGCGTGGCCGAGGACCACCAGGTGTTTCACGTTTAATCCGAGAATCGCAAATTCGAGTGCAGCGCTGGTACCGTGATAGGTTCCTTCCTCTTCCATCGGTGGCACCAGGTTGGCGACATTGCGGACTACGAACAGGTCACCCGGGTCCGCCTGGAACAGGATCGCCGGATCGACGCGTGAATCGGAACAGGCGACGACCGCCACCTCGGGGCGCTGCCCACGTGACACCAGGTCCTCGATTAATGGACGGCTCAGTTCGTAGGATCCGTCGCGGTAGCTGCGGTAACCCGTGAGTAATTTATCGACCGCCGACGTCATTTCGCATTAACCATTCTTGATTGACACGAGATTGTCGGGATCTCGTTGATTATCTTTTCTTCTAGTTGCATCAATATTGATACTCCGCTGTTTATGGTTTGCTATTAAAACGGCAACGGCAGCTTGCTCGTGCGTCCGCCGTCGACTACGATCACCTGCCCCGTGACGAAGGTCGAATCGTCGCTTGCGAGATAAACGGCGAGCTTGCCGACGTCCTCGGGTTCACCGATTCTGCCGGCGGGGTGCATTTGGTATAAACCCTCCCAGGCCGACTCCGGTTCCTGTTGCGCGTTGATGTAATCGTCGCTCAATTCGGTTCTTATCCAGCCGGGTGCAATTGCATTGACGCGTATATTATCCTTGCCGAGGTCTACCGCCATGGCCCGGGTGAGCGCATGAACACCGCCCTTGGAAGCGCAGTAGGCAGCGTGCTGAGGATTAGCAGCAAGGCCCTCGATCGAGCCGATGTTTATAATGCTGCCGCCCCCGTCGGCGCGCAACAACGGTAATAGCTGCTTGCTTAAAAACACCGGCGCAGTCAGGTTAACCGCGAGCATGCGGTTCCAGTCTTCGAGTCGCATATCGTCGAGCGTTTTCTCAAACATGAAGCCCGCGTTGTTGATCAGTACGTCGACCTTGCCGAATGTCTCGGTTGCGGCTTCCGCCACTGCGGCATAACTCTCGGCTTGCGAGAGATCTGCCTCGATCCAGTGCACCCAGTCCTGGTTTGCCAGGTCTGACGGCAGAGGGCTGCGTTGCGCTACCAGGATCGCGGCGCCGGCTGCCAGCATTGCCTGGCTGATACCAAGCCCGATGCCCTGACCGCCGCCGGTTATAACAATAACCTTGCCTTCAAGGTTGGTCATCGCCTAGCCGTATACAGGTTTGGCACCGGTCACTTCGACGGTGGCACCACAAACGTAGCGCGCGTCATGTGATGCAAGAAACGCGATGACGTCGGCGATTTCTTCGGGTTCCGCGATGTGTCCCAGCGGTACGGTCTTGCCGAGGTCGCTGACGGCTGTCGCGGGATCGATACCGCGACGGATAAAACCGCTGCGCAGCATCGGTGTATTAACCTCGTTAGGGCATACCGCGTTGACGCGGATGCCGTCCGGGGCATGATCCCGGCCCAGGTTTTTCGTCAGCGCGGCGACCGCGGCCTTGCTGGTGCAGTAAGCGACATGGTCCGGGCCCGGGTAAATACCCCAGGTCGATGAAGTGTTTACGATCGCGCCACCACCAGCTCGCTTCATGTGCGGTATCGCGGCGCGACACAGGAAGAAAACTGCCGTCAGGTTGACGTCCAGCGCGCTGAACCACATGTCGTCGTTGGTCTCGAGGATGTTACCGCGCGGTATGATGCCGGCATTATTAATCAGGATATCGATACCACCTAACCGTTCTGCTGCCTCGCTTATCAGCGCTTCACAGTAGGTCTTCTGGCGCAAATCTCCGGCCAGGTAGCGGGTTTCCAGGCCCTTGCGTTTTAATACTGCACTGAGGTCACTGCAGTCTTCTTCGCTGCGATCCGAAAAAAGCACCTGCCCACCCTCGCCGGCAAATAATTCAACCAGAGCCTGGCCGATACCCCCGGTAGCACCGGTTATGACTATTTTTTTATCGTCAAATCGCATTGTCACAAAAATCGTCTCGGGCTGAACGGGGCTATATTGTGGCTCGGTTCTTCCCCGTTTGCCAGTTCGGCAATGAGCTTGCCGGTGATTCCGGCCAGGGTCAGGCCGAGATGCTGATGTCCGAAGGCGAACAGGATGTATTCCGAGGCGGTACTGTAGCCGATAACCGGCAAGGCGTCGGGGCAGGTCGGTCGAAAGCCCAGCCACTCCTCGTCGGGATGCTCGGGCAGCTCGAACATTTCATGGGCCTTGCGATTCAGGTAGCTGATAATCCGCGGGTTTTTTTCCTTGTGGTTACCCGCGATTTCAACGGTTCCGGCAAAGCGCAGGCCCTGGTTCATCGGTGTCGCGTAGAAGCCGGCGTGGTGCCAGCTTACCGGGCGTTTCACGAGGTGTTGCATGTTGCTGAACTGCACGTGGTAGCCGCGCTCGGTGTCGAGTTTGAGCAGTCCTGTCGGAATTCCCCCGATGGATTTCGAGAATGCTCCAGCAGCGATGACGACGCGTTCGGCATCCACGGTTTCGCCGTTATCCAGTCGAATCTGCACCGACCCCGCTCCATGCAGGACTTCAAGCGCACGCTGTCGCAGCAGTTGTCCCTGGTTACGCTTGAAACATTCCACGTAACGCTGGCACAGCGCCTGCGGGTTCAGCACGTGACTGATACTGTCGAACAGCAGACCACGTTCGAACGGAAACTTCAGGTTGGGTTCGAGGTCCCGAATATCGCCGCGGTCGAGCTCGACGAATTCCGAGCCCTGCTTGCGCCGCAGCTCGTTCGATGGTTTCGCCGCGTCGAATTCGCGCTGGTCGACATAGACGTGCATGAACCCCTGCTGCGTCAACAGGTCACGCGCGTCGGCCATCTCGAGTAGCGGATCGAGGCCGTCGTAGACCCGGGCCAATAGCTTACCGAGCAGCCGGATGATACGGTCCACCTTGCGTTGGCGGCAATTCAGCAGGAATTCGATCATCCACACGGGATGCGACAGCACGTAACCGGGATTCAGGCTCAAGGGGCTGTCGCTGGAGAATAACAATGATGGCAGACGTCGGAACAGGCCAGGGCTGTTAACCGGTATGCAGCCATATTCAGCGATGGTGCCGGCGTTGCCGGCCGAAGTGCCCGAACCCGGCTCCTCGGGATCGATCAGGGTGACCGCGAAGCCTTTCCTTTGCAGCCACAGCGCACAGCTGCAGCCGACAATCCCGGCACCGATCACGGCGATACGAGTCTGCTTGGTCAAACGGTTTCTCGATTAGTCTCTTTACACGGGCCGCTAGTGTATTGAAACTCGGAATGATCCGGAACCGCTATTTTTGAGTCTTTCCTGACCCGGGACTCTACAGGTCGAGCGCGTTACGCAGCATTTTTTCGAGTTGGGGACGGCTTGCCGGATCTGCA
>CALZHS010000070.1 GCA_945787265.1 uncultured Gammaproteobacteria bacterium
ATGGACCTGATTCCGGTCGATCATATTCCCTGGCTCGCCAGCCTGTTGGGAATTCCCTATTTGAAAATCGTGCCGAGTACCGATCCAAACGTGACTTTCGGTATGTCGCTGTCGGTCTTCGCACTGGTCCTGTATTACAGTGTCAAGATGAAGGGGCCTGGTGGTTTCTTCGCTGAGTTGGCCTTTCATCCTTTCCCCAAATTCATGATGCCGATCAACCTCGTGCTTGAAGGCGTCACCCTAATTGCAAAACCCGTTTCACTTGCGTTACGTTTGTTCGGCAATCTCTACGCCGGTGAAATGATATTCATCTTGATAGCGTTAATGTACAGCGGTGGCTGGATACTGGGTATATCGGGTGGATTTTTGCAACTGGGTTGGGCGATTTTCCATATCCTGATTATTACCTTGCAGGCGTTTATCTTCATGACGCTGACCATCGTATATCTGGACATGGCGTCGCAGACAGATCACTAAACTTTTATTTAACACACTCTAAATTATCAGGAGACAATCATGGAATCAGCCTTGTTATATATCGCTGGCGCTTTAATGATGGGCTTGGGCGCACTCGGTGCGGCTGTAGGTATCGGTGTACTCGGTGGACGTTTTCTCGAAGGTGCTGCGCGCCAACCGGAGCTGATCCCAATGTTACGTACCCAGTTCTTCATCGTTATGGGTCTGGTCGACGCGGTCCCAATGATCGCGGTTGGTCTGGCTATGTATGTCATGTTCGCAGTTGCTTAAGCGCAACCAACCTGACATCTAACAAAGCGAGGACAGCAATATGAATTTCAATGCGACTCTGATAGGGCAAACAATCACTTTTATCGTGTTTGTCTGGTTCTGCATGAAATATATATGGCCACCACTCATGGCAGCACTGGAAGAGCGTAACGCCCGAATCTCGGAGGGTCTGGCCGCAGCGCAACGTGGTCAGCAGGACCTCGAAGACGCACAGGCAAAAGTTCACGACAGTCTCAACGACGCCAAGCAGCAGGCACAGGAAATCATCAACCAGGCGCAGAAACGCGCCAACGAGATAGTTGACGAAGCCAAGGATAGCGCGCGTGATGAAGCCGACAAGATCAAGGTAGCGGCCAGCGCGGATATCGATCAGCAAGTCACCGCGGCGCGCGAGCAATTGCGCAAAGAGGTGTCCGTGATTGCACTTGCCGGCGCCGAGCAGATTCTCAAGCGCGAAGTCGATGCCAAGGCGCATGCCGAAGTGCTCGATGAACTGGTCGCGCAGATTTAAGGGCTAGATTATGGCTGATTTCGAAACTGCCGCCCGACCCTACGCCAGGGCCATGTTTGAACTGGCGCAGAGTGAAGACAAGCTGGATCAATGGCAGGAGCGGCTTTCACTGGCTGCGATGGTAGCCACCGACGCCGATATGAAGGCCTTTGTCGAACAGCCTGCAGTGCTGCCCAGGGAGCTCGGTGAATTGTTCCTGTCAGTCGTTACCGCTGCTGGGCTCGAAAGCGATAATGATTTCGACAATACCATTCGCCTATTAGCCGAAAATAGCCGGCTCGCAGCCTTGCCGGCGATCGCCGCCCAGTTTGCGGTCCTGAAACAGGAAGCCGAAGGCGAAATCGAGGTGCAGGTTCGCAGCGCGCGTGAACTCAGTGCCGAGCAGCAGCAGAATATTGCCGACAGCATGGCCAGGCGGCTCGGTAAGAAGGTTAGTATTTCCACTGAAATCGACGACAGCCTGATTGCCGGTGCGGTTATTACCGCGGGCGACCTGGTAATCGATGGTTCAGCCAGTGGCCGTATCGAAAAACTTTCGCTTGCGGTCAACAAATAACAGATTTTTATGATTACGGGATAGAACGCGATGCAACTTAATCCGTCAGAAATTAGCGAACTTATTAAAGATCGCATCAAGAATTTTGAAAGTAAAGCCGAAGCCAGAACCGAGGGCACTATTGTCAGCCTCATGGACGGCATCGCACGCATTCACGGTCTCGCCGACGTTATGTCGGGCGAGATGATCGAATTTCCGGGCAACACCTACGGCATGGCGCTCAACCTCGAGCGTGACTCGGTGGGTGCGGTAATCCTCGGTGACTACGAGCACATCTCTGAGGGCGATACTGCCAAATGTACCGGCCGTATCCTCGAAGTGCCGGTGGGCGAGCAGCTGCTCGGCCGCGTCGTCAACTCGCTGGGCGAGCCCATCGATGGCAAGGGCGCCATCGACGCCAAGCAGTTCGAACCGATCGAAAAAGTAGCGCCTGGCGTTATCGCGCGCCAGTCGGTATCACAGCCGGTGCAGACCGGTCTCAAGTCGATCGACGCGATGGTACCGATCGGCCGCGGTCAGCGCGAATTGATCATCGGCGACCGCCAGACCGGTAAGTCGGCGGTGGCGATCGACGCGATCATCAACCAGAAGGGTACTGGTATCAAGTGTGTCTACGTCGGTATCGGTCAGAAAGCTTCGACCATCGCCAACGTGGTACGCAAGCTCGAAGAATTCGATGCCATGGAGCACACCATCGTGGTCGCGGCCAACGCTGCGGATTCCGCGGCGCTGCAATACATCGCCCCTTATTCCGGTTGCACCATGGGTGAATACTTTCGCGATCGCGGCGAAGACGCGTTGATCGTTTATGACGACCTGACCAAGCAGGCCTGGGCTTACCGCCAGGTATCGCTGCTGCTGCGTCGTCCGCCGGGACGCGAAGCCTACCCGGGTGATGTTTTCTATTTGCACTCGCGCTTGCTGGAACGCGCCGCACGGATCAACCCCGACTATGTCGAAAAGATTACCGGTGGCAAGGTCAAGGGCAAGACTGGATCGTTAACCGCATTGCCGATTATTGAAACCCAGGGCGGCGACGTATCGGCCTTCGTACCGACCAACGTAATCTCGATCACCGACGGTCAGATCTTCCTCGAATCGGATCTGTTCAACGCCGGTATCCGGCCCGCGATCAACGCCGGCCTGTCGGTATCGCGCGTGGGTGGTGCGGCACAAACCCCGATTATCAAGAAACTCGGTGGCGGTGTGCGTCTGGCGCTGGCGCAGTATCGTGAACTCGCGGCTTTCTCCCAGTTTGCCTCCGATCTCGACGAAGCCACGCGTAAGCAACTCGAACGCGGTCAACGCGTTACCGAACTGATGAAGCAACGCCAGTACTCGCCAATGTCGGTCGCCGAAATGGCGATTTCGCTGTACGCGGCGAACGAGGGTTTTCTCGATGACGTGGAAGTCACCAGGGTAGTTGCCTTCGAAGACGCGATGCTCGGCCATATCCGCTCCAACAACCAGTCCATGCTCGACAAGATCAACGAGGCCGGCGATTACAACGACGACATCGCTGCCGAGATCAGGCAGGCGATCGAAGATTTCAAAGCCAACGGCGTTTACTAAGAGAACTTCAACATGGCTGGCGGCAAAGAGATAAAGACCAAAATCGCGAGTGTTAAAAACACTCAAAAGATCACTGCGGCGATGGAAATGGTAGCAGCGAGCAAGATGCGCCGTGCACAGGATCAGATGTTCGCGACGCGTCCCTACGCGCAACGTATCGCCAAGGTGGTCAGCCATGTAGCAAGCGCGCACCCCGAGTACAAGCATCCGTTTCTCATTGACAGACCGATCAAACGTATCGGCTTAATCGCAATATCGACCGATCGCGGACTTTGCGGCGGCTTGAACACCAACATGTTCAAGAAAGCACTCAACCATATTGGTGACTTCGATGACAAGGGCATCGAAATCAAAGTGGTGACCTTCGGTACCAAGGCGCTTGGGTTCTTTAAACGAATCGGGGCCAAGGTAGTCGCCGAGACCAGTCATATTGGAGATCGACCCGAGATCGCCAAGATCATCGGTCCGGTGCAGGTTTTGCTCAGCAGTTATGAAAAAGGCGAAGTCGACGCGATCTATCTGATTTCTAACGAATTTGTTAATACCATGACTCAACAACCGACCGTTTCCCAGTTGGTGCCGGTTGAGCCCGCACCCGATGAAGAGCTAATGCATCACTGGGATTACATTTACGAGCCCGATTCGAAGGAAGTACTCGACAATTTACTCGAGCGTTATATCGAGTCGCTGGTTTACCAGAGCGTGGTCGAAAACGTGGCCTGTGAAATGGCAGCGCGCATGATCGCGATGAAGAGCGCGACCGATAATGCCGGCGAGATGATCGACGAGCTACAGCTAATTTACAACCGTGAACGCCAGGCCAGCATTACGCAGGAAATCAGCGAAATTGTCGGCGGCGCGGCAGCAGTTTAAACATAGTAAGTATTGATAGAGGATTAACAGATGAGCACAGGTAATATCGTGGAAGTAATCGGCGCGGTCGTCGACGTAGAATTTCCCCGAGACGCTGTTCCCAAGATTTACGATGCGCTTTTGATCGCCGAGGCCGAAGGCCTGACGCTGGAAGTGCAGCAGCAGCTCGGCGACGGAGTTGTACGCACCATAGCGATGGGTGCTGCCGAAGGCCTGCGCCGCGGACTCGAAGTCAGCAATACCGGGCAGCCGATCACGGTACCGGTAGGGCAAAAGACTCTGGGACGCATCATGGATGTTCTCGGCAACCCGATCGATGAAAAAGGTCCGATCGGCGAAGAAAAACGCATGCCGATTCACCGCAAGCCACCAACTTATGACGAGCAGGCGACAGCGACTGAAATCCTCGAGACCGGCATCAAGGTTATCGACCTGGTCATGCCGATCGTCAAGGGCGGCAAGATCGGCCTGTTCGGCGGTGCCGGTGTGGGCAAGACTGTAACCCTGATGGAGCTGATCCGGAATATCGCGGTCGAACACTCGGGCTTCTCGGTATTCGCCGGGGTCGGCGAACGCACCCGTGAAGGCAACGATTTTTATCATGAAATGACCGATGGTGGCGTTATCGACAAGGTATCGCTGGTATACGGACAGATGAATGAGCCTCCCGGGAACCGGCTGCGCGTGGCGCTCTCGGGTTTGACCATGGCGGAGCACTTCCGTGATGAAGGTCGTGACGTACTGATGTTCGTCGATAATATCGACCGTTACACACTCGCGGGTACTGAAGTATCGGCGCTGCTCGGACGGATGCCTTCGGCGGTTGGTTACCAGCCCACGCTGGCGCTCGAGATGGGTGTCCTGCAGGAGCGCATCACCTCGACCAAGACGGGTTCGATCACATCTTTCCAGGCGGTGTACGTACCGGCGGACGATTTGACCGACCCATCACCAGCAACCACTTTTGCACACCTTGACGCGACTCTCGTATTGTCTCGCCAGGTTGCAGAACTGGGTATTTACCCGGCGGTTGATCCGCTCGATTCATCCTCGCGTATTCTTGATCCGAACGTGGTTGGTAACGAGCATTACGATACCGCACGCGGTGTGCAGGGTACGCTGCAGCGCTACAAGGAACTGAAAGATATTATTGCGATTCTCGGCATGGACGAACTCTCCGAAGAAGACAAGCTGGTGGTCAGTCGCGCGCGCAAGATTCAGCGCTTCCTGTCGCAGCCTTTCTTCGTGGCTGAAGTATTTACCGGTTCCCCCGGCAAGTATGTTTCGGTCAAGGACACGATTTCGAGCTTCAAGCAAATCCTCGAAGGCGAAATGGATCAGTACCCGGAGCAAGCGTTTTACATGATTGGCGGCATTGAAGAAGTCGCCGAGAAAGCCAAGACCCTGTAAGGTATCATTATGGCTAACACCATCCAGGTAGATATCGTCAGCGCCGAAGAGCAGATCTTCTCCGGAGAAGCGTACATGGTTTACGCACCGGCGGTGATGGGCGAGGTAGGTATCGCACCGCGGCACACCCCGCTGATATCGCCGCTGAAACCGGGCGAAGTGCGTCTCGACATGGGCGATGGTAAAGAAGAGTTCTTCTTCATCTCCGGCGGTATTCTCGAGGTCCAGCCCCACCTGGTAACGGTACTTTCGGACACCGCAATTCGTGCCGACGATCTCGACGAGGCCGCAGCGCTCGAAGCCCAGAAACGCGCCGAGGCAGCGTTGGCCGATCAGCATTCTGATCTCGATATCGCCAAGGCCAAGGCCGAACTCGCGTCCCTGGCGGCGCAAATCCAGGCGATCCAAAAGCTCAGGAAAAAGTGACAAGGATAAAAAAAGGGGCATCAGCCCCTTTTTTTATCCTTGTCATCCCGGAAGCTGCGCCAGCAGCTATCCGGGATCTCGCAATAATAAGCCGGTTAGCGGCGAAGCGGCATCAGTGCCTTTTTACCCAATCTCACCAATCCCTGCAGAATAATTAAAAAAATGTGCGTTGTTTTACGGTTATTGGTGCATTTTCCATTATTATTCGCATATGCCTCTTAGTATCGTCATTCTCGCCGCGGGCCAGGGTACGCGCATGAAGTCTGCGCGTCCCAAGGTGCTGCATGAACTTGCCGGCAAGCCATTGCTGCAGCACGTGGTTGACGTTGGTCGTGCACTCGAACCTGAACAGTTAATTGTCGTGGTTGGCCACGGTGCCGAGCGGGTGCAGGAATCGATGCAGGGACAGGACCTGATCTTTGTTGAACAGCATGAACAGCTGGGTACGGGTCATGCCCTGGCGCAGTGCCTGGGTCAGGTAACGGCGGGTAACGAGGTGCTGGTGTTGTACGGTGACGTGCCGTTAATTCACGCTGCAACGTTGTCACAGATGATCGAACAGGGTCAGGATGCGGCGGTCTGCATATTGAGTTTCAAGCCGGGCGATCCTGCCGGGTATGGCCGTATAGTACGTCAGGCCGATTTATCGGTGCGCGCTATCGTCGAGCATAAAGATGCCAGTCCGGAACAGCTTTGCATCGATGAATGCTACTCCGGGATCATGCTGATCCGCGGAGATCGACTGCAGTCTCTTGTCAGTGCAATCGATAGCAACAACGCCCAGGGAGAGTATTACCTGACCGACGTGGTTGATATTGCGGTAGCCAATGCTGATGTCGTTAGCGCGGTACTATGTACCGATCCAGATGAAGTGATTGGCATCAACGACCAGCGCCAGCTGGCAAGTGTTGAAGCCATTTACCGGTCTCACCAGGCAGAGCTGCTGATGTCGCAGGGCGTCAAGTTATACGATCCGACGCGTATCGATATTCGGGGTGAGCTAACGGTCGGCCGCGATGTCGAAATTGATATCAATTGCGTTTTTGAAGGCACGGTTTCGATTGGAGATAATGTGCGCATCGGGTCCAATTGCGTGATACGCAATACCAGCATCGGTGACGGCAGTGAAATCCATCCCATGACTTCAATCGACGATGCGGTGATTGGACGGCATGTCAGCATAGGCCCGTTTGCACGGATTCGTCCCGGTGCCGAATTTGGCGATACGTCAAAGATCGGAAATTTCGTGGAAGTAAAGAAATCACGTATTGGTGAAGGCAGCAAGATCAGTCACCTTAGCTATATTGGTGATACCGAGATGGGCGCCGGGGTCAACATCGGCGCGGGCACCATCGTCTGCAATTACGACGGCGTTAACAAGTTCAAAACCGTGATCGAAGACGGGGTTTTTATCGGTTCGGATACGCAACTGGTAGCGCCGGTGCGGGTTGAGCGC